>JBHIDP010000009.1:0-26150 GCA_046760185.1 Anaerolineae bacterium | reverse complement strand
CCGGCTGACGGCAAAGGGATGGCCCGTAACGAACATGACGGCGACACAGTTCAGATAACCATCAGGGTGGCTGGCGATACCATCCAGGAGGCCAGGATGAAGACTCAGGGCTGCGTGGCCGCCATCGCCGCCAGCAGTATGCTTACCGAACTGGTCAAGGGTAAGGCTCTGGACGATGCGCTGGCCATCAGCCAGGAACAGTTGACCGAGGAGCTAGGTGGATTGCCCGAGCGTAAGGTTCTATGCTCACTTACCTGCATCAGGGCCCTGGAAGAAGCCATTAGAGGAATTCAAGAGCCAGAGAGGGAGAACAGCCATGGAAAAAATCAAAGAACCCCCGATGAAGATTGATGGTAGGGTGATGACTGGTGATGAGTTTGTGGAATATATCGAGGGTAAAGATTTCGGGCCCGAATGGCCCAATCGCATCTTCCTGCACCATACCTGGAAACCACGCCGGGAGGACTGGCGCGGCTACGACACTATCTTGGCCATGAAGCGATACTATGAGAGCCTGGAATGGACCGACGCCCAGGGACGGGTGCACATCGGTTGGACGGCCGGTCCTCACCTCTTCATCGCCGACGATGGTATCTGGCTCTTCACCGACCTGGCCGAGGATGGAGTGGGGGTGCGGGGCCATAACCATCTGTCGCGGCATGTGGAGATGGTAGGCAACTACGACGACAAGCTACCCAGCGGCGCCACTCTTGAAAACACTATCGCTGCTTTGGGTATCCTGCACGTCCGTCTGGGACTCGAGCCCCAGAACCTGCTCTTTCACCGCGATTACTCCAGCAAGACCTGCCCTGGGACTGCGGTTACCAAAGGGTGGGTCATACCTCAGGTCGAGGACTGGATAGCACAGTACCATGAGGCCAAGAAGGAAAAGCCTGTACGCGGTGAGACGATGAAAGAGGTCGTGGACCAACTGCTCCAGCGCTGGGTGGTGGAGGGGGATCCGCAGGCGACCTTGTTCAGAAAGGCCAGACGGCTGGGACTGCTGGGGCCACTTTCAGAGGAACTCACCGTCGAGATCGCCGGGCAGCCCTACACGGTCCAATTCTTCATTGATGGGCTGATTGCCGCCGCTGGCCAGGAGCACAAAGCCAGAAGGATCAGCGACGCGGAACGCAAGAAATACCCGTGGGACTGGAAGATCGGGCCCTTTCCCTAACTCGACAATGAAAAGTGAACTTTCTTTGTTAGCCATTTTCGCCCATCCCGATGACGAGGCTTTTGGCACAGGGGGCACCCTGGCCAAATACGCCGCTGAAGGGATACAGGTCTCTTTGTTGACAGCCACCCGGGGGGAAGCCGGCCAGATCAGCGATCCAAATCTGGCTACCCCTGAGAACCTGAGCACCGTGCGAGAGCAAGAACTACGCTGTGCCTGTCAAATCATGGGGGTCACCAACCTTGAGGTTCTGGGGTACCTCGACGGCCAACTAGCCTCCTGCGACCCTCATGAAGTGGAGGGGAAGATCGTGCGGGTCATCCGTCGCTATCGGCCCCAGGTGATGATCACCTTCGGCCCGGACGGAATCTACGGCCATCCCGATCACGTGGCCGTCCACCACTTCGCCAAAGCTGCCTTCTATTCGTCCGGAGTGGCTTCAGCTTTCCCGGAGCATCTCGCAGAAGGCTTGCGCCCTCATGCCGTATCCAAACTCTACTACAGGGCACTCCCCAAAAGTAACCTGGCCATCCTGGAGAAGAGCCGGGGCTCCCTGCAAATTGAACTGAATGGTCAAATTTTGCGCTTCCAGGGAATGGACGAAGAGCAGATTACGACCGTTATTGATATTTCCGCCTACCTGGAAACGAAGAAGGCGGCGATCCAGTGTCATCGAACACAGCTTCCCCCTGAGGGGCGCTTCGCTCGATTATCGGAACAAGAACAAAGACAATGGCTCAGCCAGGAGCACTTTATTCTGGCCGAATCCCGCTTGCCCCTGGGAAGAGGAGGCAAGGAGACAGACCTGTTCGCGGGGCTGCGGTGAGCAGACCGTCCAGGAGGGTACTATGAATCTACGCATTCCCGGGCCAACGCCTTTGCCGCCCTCAGTGCGGGAGGCCCTGAGCAAGCAGATGATCAGCCACCGAAGCCCGGAGTTTGCCGCGCTGCAAGAGCGCATCGTCCACAGGCTGAGGTCCGTGTTCCAGACGCAAGGTGACATTCTGCTTCTAGCCTCTTCCGGCACAGGGGGACTGGAGGCCTCCGTTGTCAACCTTATCTCCCCTGGAGATAAGGTCCTGGCCCTCTCCATCGGCTTCTTTGGTGACCGCTTCGCTGATATAGCCGAGGCCTTCGGAGCCGAATTAATTAAAGTCAATTTTCCCTTAGGCCAGGCTGTTGATCTGGAGGTTCTCGATCAACTGCTGGCTGCCAATCCAGAACTAAAACTGGTCCTGGTCACCCACAACGAGACCTCCACCGGGGTAACCAACCCCCTGAAAGAGATTGCCCAGGCCGTCAAGGAGCGCAGCCATGCCCTGTTGGGTGTGGATGCCATCAGCTCCATCGGTTCCATCCCTCTAGCGGTTGATGCCTGGCGCTGCGATGTGGTGGTGACAGGCTCCCAGAAGTCGTGGATGATACCGCCAGGGATGGCCATGGTGAGCGTCAGCCCCGCCGCCTGGGAGGCAACGAGGCGGGCACAGAGCCGACGGTTCTACTGGGATTTCGCCAAGATGCGTGAGGCCATGGCCAAGGGCCAGACTCCTTTCACACCAAGCATTGCCCTCTACTACGCCTTGGATGAGGCACTGCGGCTGATGGAGGAAGAGGGATGGGACCACGTCATCGCTCGCCACCGATGGATTGCCGATCATACCCGGGCCGGTGTCAAGGCGTTGGGGCTGGAGCTATTGGCAGACGAGGCTTATGCCTCCAACACTGTTACGGCCATCAGGACTGGAGCAGCAATAGACGCGGAGGAGTTGCGAGCGGTCTTGCGTGATGAATATCAGGTCCTTCTGGGGGGTGGCTTCGGCGAGCTAAGGGGCAAGATAGTGCGCATCGGCCACCTGGGGTACGTTAGCCAATCAGATATTGATGATTGCCTGGAGGCCATGGAAAAGGCCCTGGCCAAATTGAGATCAAGAGTGAAGACTGTGTAGCGCTAAAGGCTACAAGGAGGCCGCTCCAGACCTGACAGGTTTCACAGGCTACTTTTCGGCGTAAATGCGCCCTTCATCAGGTCGAATCTGGCTTAAAACAACGCCTTTGGAAACCTGTCAGGTCTTAATTAACAGTTTCAACAAGGAGGCTTTGCATGGACATCAAAAAAGTCGGTGTAGTTGGTTGTGGGCTGATGGGCTCAGGGATAGCTGAGGTCTCAGCCCGAGCAGGGTATGATGTGATAGTCAGTGAGGTCAATGACCAGTTCTTGCAGAAAGGGCTTGAGCGCATCAAGAACTCAATGGCTAAGGGGGTCAAGCGAGAGAAGCTTTCCCAGGCGGAGATGGACGAGGCCCTGGGTCGTATCAAGGGCACGACCGACCTCAAAGACTTCAGAGACCGCGATCTCGTCATCGAGGCTATCATCGAGAACATGGAAGAGAAGAAGAAAGTCTTCGCCGCCCTGGACGAAATCTGTCCGCCTCACGCCATCCTGGCCAGCAATACCTCTTCCCTATCTGTCACGGAGATGGCCTCGGTCACCAAGCGGGGCAGCCAGGTTCTAGGGATGCACTTCTTCAACCCCGTGCCAGTGATGAAGCTCCTGGAGTTCGTGCGCACCATTCTCACCAGCGATGAGACTATGGAGACAGCACAGCAGTTCGGAGCTTCATTGGGCAAGACGATGATCACCGCCAAGGACATGCCCGGCTTCATCGTCAACTTACTCCTGATACCGTTCCTCCTCGACACGGTGCGCGCCCTACAAGATGGTCTGGCTACCAAAGAGGATATTGACACCGGTATCAAGCTGGGGCTCAATCACCCCATGGGTCCTCTCACCCTCCTGGACTTCGTCGGTCTCGACACCACCCTCTACATTGCCGATGCCATGTTCGAGGAGTTCAAGGATACCCGTTACGCAGCCCCGCCTCTTCTGCGCCGCATGGTGATGGCTGGACACCTGGGGCGTAAAACGGGGAAAGGCTTCTACGACTACGGCGAAAAGTGATGAAGGGCCAGTGACTTGATGTACTGAGACTCTGCTTTGACAAAGAATTTCGGTTGTGATAGACTTCACCAATATGACGGGATGCACCCTTCCCTGTATCGGTCGGCGGTACCTGTTTGCCTCTCGAGAGGAAGGGATAAAACAGATGAGAGACCTCTCGGAAAGTCGGGAGAAGCCCTCGGCGTGAGCCGATGGGAGCCGTCACTGCTAACCCAGGGGAGTTAGAGATATTTTGGCTAGGCTGGCTGTGACCCTCCGTGCGCCTTACGGCGCAGGCTTCGCTGTTTTCCGAAAGGATTCGGATGAGAGAGAGGAGGTGGTAGCCAAAGGAAAGAGCCTTGAGATATTCCTTGTGACTGAGAGAACGACCTAACAAAAACCAAGAGAGGAAAAGGGGGAGAAAATGAAAAAGCTGTTGATACTCGTGCTTGTGGTTTTGGCCCTCAGCCTGGTGGCTGCCCAGTGTGCCCCGGCGGCCACGCCGGTGCCACCCACCCCTACCCCAGCGCCTGAAGCCACACCCACTCCCGTGCCACCCACACCAACTCCAGCACCCAAGGAGGGAACTCCCTACAAGATCGGCTTCATGGCAGCCATCACCGGCCGAGCGGCCTTCCTGGGCGAGCCCGAACGTGACTCAGCGCTGATGATCGCAGCGCAGCTTGAGGAGGCCGGCGGTGGTGTCACCGGTCCTGACGGCGTCTTCCACCCGGTGGAAATCCTGATCGAGGATACCGAGGGCAACCCGGACGTGGCCATCGCGCTGGCCAAGAAGTTCATTGACGAAGATGAGGTGGTCATCATCGTCGGCGGCACCCGCAGCCCGGTGAGCGTGCCGGTAGCGGTGGCCGTGATCGAAGAAGCCCAGACGCCCTTCATCTCCATGGCCTCCAGCAGTGCCATCGTCGAGCCGGTCGAGGAACGCTACTGGACCTTCAAGACACCCCAGAGCAACAAGCATGTGGCGCCGGTCCAGGTGGCCTACTTGCAGGCCATTGGGGTTACCAAGATCGCCAGCCTGTACGTGAACAACGCCTTTGGCGTGGACTCGCGGGACGCGCTGCAGGATGCAGTCGCTGGCACGGGCATCGAAATCGTTGTCGAGGAGGCCTTCGAGGCGGAAGATACGGACTTCACCGCCCAACTGACCAAGACCAAAGCGAGTGACGCCCAGGCACTGGTCGTCCACGCTATTCCGCCGGCGGCTTCGACCATCACCGTCCAGTTCCGCGAGCTGGGGTTGGACATGCCGCTCATCCACAACCACGGCGTGGGGATGAAGCCGTTCATTGACCTGGCCGGCGAAGCAGCCAACGGCGTGGTCTTCCCCATCGGCAAGATGATCGGCGCCGAGGAACTGCCGGATGGTGACCCACAGAAGCAAGTCCTGCTGGACTTCATCGCCGACTACGAAGCTTTCTCTGGCAACCCGCGCAGCACCTTCGCCGGGCACGCCTGGGACGGCCTGCAGTGGGCCCTAGAGTGCCTGAAGTCGCTGCCGGATGGCATCTCGCTGGAAGAGCAGCGGGCCCAGTGCCGCGATACCATTGAGGGCCTGACGGGCTTCATCGGCACCGGCGGCATCTTCAACCTCTCGGCCGAGGACCACGTCGGCTTGAGCTCAGACGACCTGATCCTGGTGAAGGTGGAGAACATGGAATGGGTCTACTTCCCAGAGGAGGAGTGGGGCAAGTAGTCCTGCCCGATGAGGGGGTCAGGGGCCTGCGCTCTGACCCCCTCACCGCTGGCGAACCGAGCACTCAATGGTTGATTACGCATTCTCTGACTACCTGCAGTTTGTTCTGTCCGGCCTCTCGACGGGCAGCATCTACGCGCTCATCGGCCTGGGCTTTGTCGTGATCTTCAACGTTACCGGCATCATCAACTTTGCCCAAGGCGAGTTCGCCATGCTCGGTGCGATGCTGGCCAATACCTTCGTCGAGGCAGACCTGCCCCTGCCGCTGGCGTTTTTGCTCTCGGTGGCGATCGTTACTCTGCTGGGGGCTCTCATGGAACGGGTGACGATTCATCCGGCGCGCCGTGCCTCCGTCGTCACCCTGATCATCATCACCATCGGCGTGGACATTGCCCTGCGGGGCATCGCGCTGCTGGCCTGGGGCACCACCCCCCACCGCTTGCCGGTATTCACTAAGGGGCCGCCTTTTGAAATCTTCGGTGCTGTGCTCAGCCACCAGCGAGCGTGGATTATGGGCAGCGCGGTCCTGATCCTGGTGGGATTGTACTTATTCTTCTACTACACGCTCATCGGTAAGGCCTTCCGGGCCTGTGCTGTCAATCGGCTGGCAGCCCGCCTCATGGGCATCAGCCCGGACCGCATGTCCCTGATGGCTTTCGCTCTCAGCGCCGGGCTGGGAGCGACGGCTGGCATCGTGATTGCGCCACTCAGCCTGGTCAGTTACGACATTGGGCTGACCTGGGGACTGCGGGGCTTTGTGGCGGCGGTCATGGGCGGCTTCGTAGACCCTGCCGGCGCAGTGGTCGGCGGGTTGTTGATCGGCGTGTTGGAATCGTTGAGCGCTGGCCTGCTGACTTCTGCCATGAAGAATGCCGTGGCTTTCATTGTCTTGTTTCTGATCCTGTTCTTCCGGCCGCACGGGATCTTCGGTGCCCGTGGGGTGGCCCGGGGTGGGCTGTAGCAGTGAGCAGTAGACAGTCATCAGTGAACAGTAATCAGTTTTGGGACCGATACCGGCGCGTGCTCCAGGTTGGCCTGTTCGCGCTGGTCATAGGTGCCTTCCCGATTTTCGACCAGAGCGCCTACCACCTGGCGATCATGATCCAGATCGGCACCTTCGCCATCATCGTCATTGGACTCAACCTGGTGATGGGATACGCCGGTCAGATTTCGCTCGGCCATGCTGCCTTCTATGGCCTGGGCGCTTATACATCCGCTCTGCTTACTGTGCATTTGGGCCTTTATCCCTGGCTGGCGATGCTCATCGGCGCCATCCTGACTGGCCTTATCGCTTTCGTCATCGGCATTCCGATCTTCCGGCTGAAAGGCCACTACCTGGCCATGGCTACGCTCGGCTTCGGCGTGATCGTCCACCTGGCTTTCAAGGAGTTCTTTAAGGAGCTGACCGGGGGGCCGACCGGGCTGCCGGGCGTCCCGCGCCTGACAATCGGGACTTTCGTCTTCGACAACGATGTGAAGTACTACTACCTGGTCTGGTTTTTCGTCGTCGTTATCCTGAGCCTGGCGCTGAATATCGTCAACTCGCGGGTCGGGCGTGCCTTGCGTTCGATCCACGGCAGCGAGATCGCCGCCGAGACGTTGGGCGTGGACACGGCCCGCTACAAGTTGCAAGTGCTGGTGGTGAGCGCCATCTTCGCCAGCCTGGCCGGTTCGCTGCGCACGCACTACAACCTCCACGTCAGCCCGGCCTCCTTCACCTTCATAAGCTCGATCGAGCTGGTGGTCATGGCCGCGGTGGGCGGACTGGCGAGCATCTGGGGCGCGCCCTTCGGCGCCGGGGTGGTATATCTCATCCGGCCGCTTATGCGAGAGGTGATGCCCCGTCTGCTTAATTTCCGTTCCGGCGAACATGAACTCATCGCCTACGGCATCATTCTGGTGCTAATCATGATCTTCATGCCGGAAGGCCTGACAGCAGGGACTGTCCAGGCCTACCGCCGGTGGCGGGCCAGGAGGGAAGCTCGTGAATATGTACCAACCTGACCTGGAGACGATGAGCCAGGCGGCGCTGCGAGAGCTGCAACTGCGCCGGCTCAAAGAAACGCTGAGACGCATCCACAAGCACAATCCAGACTACGTGCTGCACCTGGGCGGGCTGGGGGCCGACGACGTTCGCGAAGTACCCCTTGGGTGTCACCTGGACGACCTGCGCCGATTCCCCTTCCTGACGAAAGATGACCTTCGCCAGGCATACCCCTTTGGCCTGGCCTGCGCGCCACAATCCGACTTCATGCGCATGCACATGAGTTCTGGCACCACCGGCACGCCGATCATCTGCCCGCACACCGAGGCGGATGTCACCCAGTGGGGCGAGATTATGGCCCGCTGTCTGGCGGCGGCCGGCCTGACCAGCGAGGACGTCCTCCAGATCACCCCCTCCTTCGGTCTCTTCAACGGTGGCTTTGGCTTTCACTACGGAGCCACCGCTCTGAAGGCGATGATCCTGCCCATTGGCGCTGGCCGCACCCGGCTGCAACTGAAGTTCATGAAAGAGTTAGGGACGACGGCCATCGCCGCTATCGCCTCCTATCCTCTGAGGATTATGGAGGTTGCCCGGCAGGAGGGCTTTGACTTCCGTCGCGATACTCGCTTGAGGGTGGGAATTTTCGGCGCGGAGGTCTGGAGCGACGAGCTGCGCCAGCGCATTGAAGAGGGAATGGGGATCGAAGCCTTTGACATCATTGGCATGACGGAGACGGCTGGCGTAGGGCTGGGTATTGATTGCACCGAACACAACGGCATTCACGTTTGGGAAGACCACTACCTGATAGAAATCGTGAATCCAGAGACCGGCAAACCGGTGGAGGATGGCGAATGGGGTGAGATGATAGTCACCACGCTCACACGCGAGGCGCTACCGCTCATCCGTTACCGCACCCGCGACATTACGCGAGTGATCAGTCGTGAGCCGTGCGCCTGTGGCCGCACCTCGCTCCGGGTAGACCGGCTGGCCTACCGCACCGATGACATGCTCAAGGTGAAGGGCGTCAACTTCTACCCGAAACAGGTGGAAAGCATTCTGCTGGAGCACGACCAGGTAGCCAACGACTATCAGATCCAACTGGATCGGGTGGCGGGGAAGGATAGCCTGCGGATCGTTGTAGAGACGACGACGCCTGATGACAGCACGCTGGCTAAACGTATTGGCGCCAAGCTGTACGACATGCTCGGGTTGCATGCCGATGTGCAACTGATGCCGGTCGGAGCCATTGAACGACTTCCGGGCAAAGCCGTTCGAGTTGTTGATCGCAGGAGGAAGTAGCCTCGTGTCTGCTGAACCGATTCTGACCGCGCGGGGAATTCACAAACACTTTGGCGGAGTGCTGGCCGTGAACGGCGTGGACTTTGAGGTCGCGCCGAACGAGATCCTGGCCATCATCGGTCCCAACGGCGCGGGCAAGACCACCATCTTCAACCTCATCACCGGCGTTCATGATTTGAGCGGAGGAGAGATTCGATTCAAAGGGCGATTACTCAACGGACTGGAGCCCCATCAGATCGCTGTTCAGGGCATCGCCCGCACTTTTCAGAACGTGCAGATCTTCGGCAATATGACGGTCCTGGAAAACGTCATGGTGGGCCGTCACACGCGCAGTAGCTACGGGTTCGTGCAGGCGGCTTTGGGTCTGCCACAAGCTCGCCAGGAGGAGCAGAAGATTCAGCAGACAGCCATGAAGTATCTGGCCCTGGTAGGACTGGCGGACCGCGTCAATGACCCATCTTCCAGCCTTCCCTTCGGACAACAACGCCTGTTGGAGATCGCCCGTGCTCTGGCCACGGAACCGGAGTTCCTTATGCTGGACGAACCCTGTGCTGGCCTGACCAGAGCAGATATCGAGGCCCTGGATGATCTCATTCGACAGATCAGGGACGATGGGGTGACGGTGCTTCTGGTCGAGCATGATATGCAAATGGTGATGGGCATCGCCGACCGGGTGATGGTCATAGATTACGGAGAGAAGATAGCTGAGGGATCGCCAACCGAGGTTCAGAACGATGAACGGGTTATTGAAGCCTATCTGGGGGTAGAGATTGACTAGAAAAAGGATGCTGGAGGTAGAAGGGGTCAGCACCTACTACGGCCGTATCCTGGCCTTGAAGGAGGCCTCCATCCACGTGGAGGAGGGAGAGATTGTGGCCATCATCGGGGCTAACGGGGCTGGCAAAACCACCCTTCTGAACACCATCTCCGGGCTGACCCCAGCCAGGGAAGGGCAGATCACCTTCGAAGGTCAACCCATCACCCATCTTTCTCCAGCGCAAATTGTGAACCTGGGCATCAGCCAGGTTCCAGAGCGGCGTCAGGTCTTCTCTACCATGAGTGTGCTGGATAATCTGATCTTGGGTGCCTATCACCGCTTCCGTCGAGATGGGCGTGACGAGATCAAACAGGATATGGAGTTCGTCTTCGAAGTGTTCCCTATCCTCAGGGCCAGACAGAAACAGGCTGCCGGTACCCTCTCTGGTGGAGAGCAACAGATGCTGGTCCTGGGGCGAGGGCTGATGGCTAAACCAAAGCTTCTCCTCCTGGACGAACCCTCTCTGGGCCTGGCTCCCCTTCTGGTGCGAGAGCTGATGCGAGTGATCAGGGAACTAAGGGACCACGGAACCACTGTGCTGCTGGTGGAACAGAATGCCCACGCCGCCCTGAGGACGGCTGATCGGGGGTATGTGCTGGAGACGGGTCAGGTGGTGCTGGAAGGAGCCGCCACCGAATTAGCTGCCGACCAGAGCGTACAGAGAGCGTACCTGGGAAAAGGATAAGGAGATAGAGCGTTACAGGCTTTTCACAACTGAATTTCCAAAAGAGAGGAGAGCCATGTTCTGGAACAAAGAAGCTGAGACCATGTCTAGGAAAAAACTGGAGGCCCTGCAGTTGCAACGGCTCCAAGAGCTGGTGGAAAGGGTGTACAAGAAGGTGCCCTTCTATAAGAAGGTCTTCGACGAGAGCGGGCTCAAGCCAGGGGATATCAAATCCCTGGAGGACCTGAGCAAACTTCCCTTTACCACCAAGGACGACCTGCGGGACAATTACCCTTTCGGCCTCTTCACCGTCCCTCTAGATGACGTGGTGCGTATCCATGCCTCCAGTGGCACCACGGGCAAGCCCACAGTGGGAGGCTACACCAGGGGCGATATGGATCTATGGGCGGAGGTCATGGCCAGAACGCTGGCGGCCGGCGGCGTGACAGCCAAAGATGTGGTGCATAATGCCTACGGCTATGGCCTTTTCACCGGTGGTCTGGGATTTGCCTTGGGGTCAGAGACCATTGGAGCCACGACCGTCCCCATCTCCGGTGGCCTGACCAAACGCCAACTAATGCTCATGGAGGACTTTGGGGCCACAGTCCTCTGCTGTACTCCCTCCTATGCCCTGGTTCTGGCCGAAGCGGCTGCCGAAGACGGGATTGATGTCCGAAAGCGGATGAAGTTGCGAGTAGGCTTCTTCGGCGCCGAACCCTGGTCGGACAAAATGAGGGAAGAGATTGAGGCCAAGTGGGGGCTGGAGGCCTACGACATCTACGGCCTGACCGAGGTCATCGGCCCTGGTGTCTCCATTGAATGCGAACACCACAATGGGCTCCACATTTTCGAGGACCACTTCCTGGCCGAGTTGATAGACCCCGACACGGGTGAGCGGCTCCCCTACGGGGAGGAAGGGGAATTGGTTTTCACCACCCTGACCAAAGAGGCCATCCCGGTTATCCGCTACCGCACCAAGGATCGGGTCAGGCTGGACGCAGAGCCCTGCCCCTGCGGCCGCACTTTGGCCCGCATGAGTAAGGTCACGGGGCGCACCGATGACATGCTCATCATCCGCGGCGTTAATGTCTTCCCCTCCCAGATCGAGAGTGCCCTGCTGAGAGTTGACGGCCTGGCTCCCCAGTACCTCATCTTCGTTGATCGCCCCAAAGATAAATTGGACAGGTTAGAGATTTGGGTAGAGGCCTCAGAGGAATCTTTTGCTAAGGGCGAATACTGGGTCAAGGAGATAGAGCAGAAGGCCAATCGGGAAGTTCGAGAGGTTCTCGGCATCACCGCTGAAGTCAAGGTGGTAGAACCTAAGAAAGTCGAGCGCAGCATGGGCAAGGCCGTAAGGGTGGTGGATAAGAGGAAGCTGTAGAGGCAGAGCGTCATACTCTGTGGAAGAAACCTGGCTGTTGAGCATTCGGCTTCAAGGAAGGATCAAAGCAAACAGACCTCCGCAATGGGTAGCCCATGTCCTCAGATGTTGCCGGCATAGCATTTGAGCACATGGGCTTCCCTTCTATTGTGACTTGTAAATGACTCGAGAGGTGCCCGGCACCTTTTTCCAGGTGCCGGGCACCTGTGGACCTTTTTTCAGGAAAGTCGTAAAGAGGGTAGCAATGGTGCTTCTCCATTTGAGCGTCAAAAACCTTTAGACACACGAGGAGGTACATAAAATATGAATTACGAGACTATTCTGGTTGACAAGGAAGATCACATCGCCGTCATCACCCTTAACCGGCCAAAAGTGCTGAATGCCCTGAGCTTCACCATGATGAAGGAACTGGCCCAGGCTTTACAGAGCCTGGATCAGGATGAATCGGTGCGATGCATTGTCATCACCGGGAACGAGAAGGCTTTCTCCGCCGGGGCCGATATCAAGGACATGGGAGAGCAGACGACAGTTGAAATGTTGCTAACCTTTCCCAGGGAAATGTGGGAGGTCCTGCGCCACATGGCCAAACCGATCATCGCCGCTGTCAGCGGTTATGCCCTGGGTGGCGGTTGTGAGCTGGCCCTGGCCTGCGACATGATTGTGGCCTCGGAGACAGCCCGCTTTGGTCAACCGGAGATCAACATCGGGATCATTCCCGGGGCTGGCGGCACTCAGCGCCTGCCACGTATCATGGGCAAGTACAAAGCTACAGAGATGGTGCTCACCGGGAAACATATCAGCGTTGAAGAAGCTCAGAGCTACGGCCTGGTGAACAGGGTGGTTCCCGCGGAATCCTACTTGGATGAGGCCAAGAAGTTGGCCAGGAAGATCGCTTCTCAGGCCCCGGTGGCAGTGCGCCTGGCCAAGCTGGCCATCAACAAAGGTCTGGACACTTCCCTGGAGATAGGGCTGGAGTTCGAGAAAGAGTGTTTCCATGTCCTCTTCGCCTCGGAGGACAAGCAAGAGGGGATGAAGGCCTTTATCGAGAAGCGGAAGCCTGAGTGGAAGGGGCGTTAGACTCTTCAAGTGATTCCCAACCATCAATGGTAATGAGCGAAGTTGTAGATCACGACACCCGTCAGCAAATCCAGCAGAAGATCAGCCAAGACCCTTTTGCCCGGCGCATGGGGATTGAGTTGCTGGAACTGGACGAGGGGTACAGCAAAGTGACCATGTCTCTAGAGGAGGACATGATCAACTTCCACGGCACAACCCATGGGGCGGCCATCTTCGCCCTGGCCGATGCTGCCTTCGCCGCAGCCGGCAATTCTCGTGGTCAAACATGTGTGGCCCTGACCATGAATATCACCTACCTCTCTGCGACGGAGGCGGGAGGCAGGCTCTACGCTGAAGCAAGGGAGGAAACCCCAGGCGGGCGCACAGCCCTGTACCACATCACGGTCACCGATGAGTCAGATCGCCTCATTGCCTCCTGCCATGCCGTATTGTACCGCAAGGACGAATGGTTCGTAACCTCCAAGAGATAGAAGAAGGGAAAGTCATGAGAGAAGCGGTCATCATTGATGCTGTCCGAACGCCGGTAGGACGCCACGGGGGCGTGCTGGCCAGTGTTCGTCCTGATGACCTGGCGGCCCTGGTCATCAGGGAGATTGTGAAACGCACAGGGATTAACCCGGCCGAGATTGAGGATGTAATCTTCGGCTGCACCAATCAGGCCGGCGAGGACAACCGTAACGTAGCGCGGATGGCTGTGCTCCTGGCCGACCTCCCGGTCGAAGTGGCCGGCGTGACCGTCAACCGCCTCTGTGCCTCCGGGCTCGAGGCCATCAATCAGGCGGCACGGGCCATCAAGCTTGGCGAAGGGGATGTCTTCATCGCTGGCGGTGTGGAGAGCATGAGCCGGGCCCCCTGGTCGGTGCCCAAGACAGAGCGGGCCTTCCCCTGGGGAAACGTGACCATGTACGACACCACCATCGGCTGGCGCTTTCCCAACCCCAGGATGGAGGAAAGGATCCCTCTGGAGTCCATGGGACAGACGGCCGAGAACATCTTCGATCAGACCAAGATCAGCCGTGAGGAGCAGGACGAATTCGCCTTTATGAGCCAGCGCCGGGCGGCGGCCGCTATCGAAGCGGGCCGGTTCAAGGACGAGATCGTGCCGGTGGAGATTCCCCAACGGAAGGGGCCTCCCATAATTGTGGATACCGACGAGCACCCACGCATCACCATTGACCAGGAAGGGCACGTGCAGCTCACCACCAGCGCGGAGAAACTGGCCCAGTTGCGACCTGCTTTCCGCAAGGATGGCACCGTCACGGCTGGAAACGCCAGCGGCATCAACGACGGAGCAGCAGCTCTGCTCCTGACCTGCGTCGAGAAAGCAAAGGAGCTTGGGCTGAAGCCGATGGTTCGTTGGGCGGCCTCGGCCGTGGCCGGCGTTGATCCCCGCACTATGGGGTACGGACCGATACCGGCTACACGCAAGGTTCTGGAGCGGGCTGGCCTGACCGTTGCTGACCTGGACCTGATCGAGTTGAACGAAGCCTTTGCCATCCAGGCCCTGGCCTGCATCCGCGAGCTGGGCTTTGACATCGAGCGGGTCAACGTCAACGGTGGAGCCATTGCTCTGGGACACCCTCTGGGATGTACCGGGGCGCGCGTCATGACCACATTGATCCACGAGATGAAGCGGCGCCAGCGAGATGGCACGGCCACTAGCCCCTACGGCCTGGCCACCCTGTGCATCGGCATCGGTCAAGGATGTGCCACCATCGTGGAGTGGGTGGGATAGAGAAAGGTCATAAAGGAGGACAGAAGAAGGGAGATGGCTAAAGAGATTTGCGGCAAAGTATTCGTCGTCGGGGATGACGTCAATACCGACGAGATCATTCCGGCGCGCTATTGTGCCACCACCGATGTCAAAAGCCTGGGCCAGTACGCCCTCGAAGACCTGCATCCGTCCAAGAATCCGGGCGGAGTGCCCTTTCGACCAGGAAAGTATGACATCGTGGTCGCCGGTGACAACTTTGGCTGCGGGAGTTCCCGTGAGGTGGCCCCTGTAGCCCTCATCCACGCCGGGGTGAAGGCTGTCATCGCCCCCTCCTTCGCCCGCATCTTCTACCGCAATGCAGTCAACTGCGGATTGTATGTGTCCAAGAACACCTCGCTGGCGCAGGGAGCAAAGACAGGGGATACTCTAACCATAGACCCTGCTGACGAAGCATTCTGGCAAGGGATAGCCCCCATTCACCGCACCATCATCGAATCGGGGGGCCTGACCGCCTTCAACAAGAGTGGCCAGCTTATGCCCCAGACCAGCGCCGAGCCTCGCCCCATGACGGTGGCGGAGAAGATACTAGCCCAGGCCGCTGGCCTGGAATATGTCGAGCCGGGGATGACCGTCTTCGCCAAGGTGGACACGGTCATTACTCATGAAATAGTCCTTCCCATCGCGGCCAAGCAACTCTACGCCAGCCGCGGTCAGGGATTCAAAGTCTGGGATGCCCAAAGGTTGCTGGTAACCGTTGACCACACCCTGCAAATCCCCCTGGTCAGGGATGATTACCGTTCTACCGAGATGGCCGAGAGTGTGGCCCAATTCGTTGAAGAGCAGCAACTTCCTCATGCCTTTTTACCCCCCGCTCCCTATACCAGCCAGGGTATCTGCCATGTCCTCTTTCCCGAAAAGGGTCTGATCAAGCCTGATATCCTCCTGATCGGCACCGATTCGCACACCTGTACCTACGGAGCCTATGGTGCCATGGCTGTAGGTGTAGGCACTACCGACCTCACCGAGGTCATGGCTTCTGGGCACCTCTGGCTGGATGTGCCGCATACCATCCAGCTTACTCTGGAAGGGGCCTTCCCCAAAGGGGTCTACGCCAAGGACGTGATTCTCTACATCCTCAGTCAGGTAACCATGAACGGCTTCACCGACGCCGTTGTAGAATTCACCGGACCGGCCCTGGAGCACCTGTCGGTCGAAGATCGGTCCACCATAGCCAACATGACCGTCGAAGGGGGAGCTACCTGTGGCCTGTTCCCAATCGGCGATATTCAGGCAGACAGCGATGCCTCCTACAAACAGGAACTCCGTTTCGGCCTCTCAGGGCTGGTTCCCCACGTTGCCCCACCCTACAAACCGGACAACGGCATACCGATCACAGACATGGCCGATACCCCCATTGACGTGGCTTGGATCGGAAGCTGTACCGGGGGAAAACTGGAGGACCTGGCCGCCGCGGCTGAGATCATCGCTGGCAGGGAAGTAGCCTCAGGGGTGCGTTTGATCGTCTCCCCTGCAACCTTGAGCGTCATGGGCGAAGCGGGGAGAAGAGGATATCTACGGGCCTTCATTGAGGCTGGAGCGATGATAGTTCCCCCTTCCTGTGGCGCATGTCTGGGTATGGGGCCGGGGGCACTCAAGGAAGGACAAGTGGCAGTCTTTGCCTCCAACCGCAACTTCAAAGGCCGCTCCGGCGATGGGGTCGTTTACCTGGCCTCACCGGCCACAGTCGCTGCCTCCGCTATCGCCGGCAAGATTGCCGATCCACGCCAGTTTCTGTCCTGATGCCTGACAGGGTGATTTGGAATCCGGAGGTGACTATGTCATACGAAACCATTCTGTTCAGCGTAGAGGAGGATGTGGCCACCATTGTTCTCAATCGGCCCGAACGTCTGAACGCTCTAAACCAAAAGATGGCCGAGGAGATGCGGGACGCCATCCAAAAATGCGCTGATGATCCCGGAGTGCGAGCGGTAGTGATCAAAGGGGCAGGACGCGCTTTTTCCTCAGGGGGCGATCTGAAAGCCATGAAAGAGGCCATTGAGAAGGAGGAGTCGGCCGATTTCTTCAAGGCTCCTCTGAGGGCCATACACGAATTGGTCCTGGCCATTCGCAATCTTCCCAAGCCGGTGCTCGCCTCCATAAACGGGGTAGCGGCCGGAGCTGGTCTAAATATGGCTTTGGCCTGCGATCTGCGCATCGCTGCCGAGAGTGCCAAGTTCACCCAGGCTTTTGTCAATGTGGGGCTCATCCCTGATGCAAGCGGAACCTATTTCCTGCCGCGCCTGATAGGGCTGGCCAAAGCGACCCAGTTGTTCTTTAGCGGTGAGATCGTGGATGCCCACCAGGCAGAAAAGTTGGGCCTGGTCAACAAGGTCGTGGCCGACGACCGCTTGGAGGAGGCTACTTGGGAGTGGGCCACCAGGCTGGCACGAGGCCCTACCCAGGCCCTGGGCCGCATGAAGGAGTTGCTCAATCAGTCCTTGAATGCCGACCTGAAATCTCAGTTGAAAAGGGAGCGGCAGGCGCAGCAGAAATCCGGTGAGACGGAGGACTTCATCGAGGGCCTGCGCGCTTTCTTTGAAAAGAGGGAGCCCAGGTTTCAGGGGCGCTGAACTCACATTGCGTGTCATTCTGAGCTCCGCATGGCGCTGTCGCGCCACTCATTGGGCAAGAAACCGGTCTGGTTCTTAAGGAGCTGCTCCAGTGTCATTCTGAACGGAGCGTCCTCGCTTTGCAGACGACGGGGGAGACTCTTCGCTCCGCTCAGAGTGACAGCATGGTAGGGGATGAGAGCGGAGTGAAGAATCTCCTTGTTTCTTAGTAGCGCAGCGTCCTCGCTTTACAGATGGCGGGGGGAGATTCTTCGCTTCGCTCAGAATGACAGATGTGGGCTTGTCAAGCTAGTTTGTCCAGGGGGTCTTAGTGAAAAAGGTGAAGAATTACAGTATCGGTGTTATAGCGGGAGACGGCATCGGCCCGGAGGTGATCCGGGAGGGTTTGAAGGTGCTGAAGGCTGTGGCTGAACTGGAGGGCTTCAAGTACGAATTGGTGCACTATCCCTGGAGTTGTCAGCACTACCTGGAAACGGGCGTGCTGATGCCTGAATCCATCCTGGATGAGTACCGGGAGCTTGATGCCATCTACCTGGGAGCCGTCGGGGACCCGCGCGTTGAGCCAGGGCTGGTGGAACGGGCTGTGATCTTCGGGCTGCGCCAGGGATTGGACCTTTACATTAACCTCCGTCCTATCAAGCTCTATGCCAAGCACCTCTGTCCCCTGAAGGACAAAGGACCCGAAGATGTGGACATGGTGGTGGTGCGGGAGAACACTCAGGGTGGCTACGCTGGTCTGGGAGGTATCTTCCAAAAGGGCACCCCCGATGAGATAGCGGTGGTTGAGATGGTCTACACCCGGAAGGGGACGGAACGAGCTATTCGCTACGCCTTTGAGTTAGCCAAGCAAAGGAACAAACAGCATCGGGTGACCCTTGTGGACAAGGCTAACGCCCTGCGCCCTCAGGACCTGTGGACGCGCACCTTCGCCGAGGTGGGAGAGGAGTATCCCGACATTGAACAGGACCACGCCTACGTTGATGCAGCCTGCATGTGGATGGTCAAGAATCCAGAGTGGTTCGATGTTATCGTCACCACCAACCTCTTCGGGGACATCATCACCGACCTGGGAGCTATGATCCAGGGAGGTATGGGCATAGCCGCTTCAGGCAATATCCACCCTGGTCAAACATCTATGTTCGAACCGATCCACGGCTCGGCCCCCAAGTACGGAGGCAAGAACGTGGCCAGCCCGATGGGGGCCATCGCTGCCCTGGCCATGATGCTGGAATATCTGGGGGAGAAGAAGGCGGCTAGGCGCATCGAAGGGGCCATCGAACGCCTGCTGGTCAGCCGCCGTGTCCCCTCCCTTGATGCTCGCAGTGGCCTCTCGACCACAGAGATCGGGGATATGGTGGTTGAGGAAGTGAGGAGATGAACGAGGATCGGAGGCAAAGGCCAGCCAGGTTTCACTACGGATTTGTCATTCTGCTGATAAGTCTGCTGATCATCAGCGGTACGTTGGGTTTCGCCCGCTTCGGCTACACCATGATCCTGCCCAGCATGAAGGAAGGGCTGGCCCTCTCCTACACGGAGATGGGTATGCTGGCCACCGGCAACTTCGTCGGTTACCTCATCTTCGCCCTGGTCGGTGGTTTCCTGGCAGCACGGTATGGCCCGCGCCTGATCATCAGCCTGTCAATGCTCCTGGTGGGAACCACTATGCTCCTCACCGGTCTGGCCCCCGCTTTCCCCTTTGCCCTAGCCATGCGTATCTTGACCGGTATCGGGAGCGGTGGTAGCAACGTTCCAGTGATGGGGCTCCTCTCCTCCTGGTTTGCCCCCCGCAGAAGGGGAATGGCCACCGGCCTGGTGGTGGGTGGTTCCGGCGTGGGTCTGGTCATAACCGGCCCGCTGGTGCCGGCTATCATCGCCGCCTACAGTCCGGACGGCTGGCGCTACAGTTGGTACTATCTCGGCCTGGCGGTTATCGTTATCGCTCTGCTCGGCTACGTCCTGCTCAGAAACCGACCGGCGGAGAAAGGGTTGAGTCCTATTGGGGCTGCGGAGTCATCCACCTCGAACCCGGCGCAGCGGGCGGCCTCCTCCCTTCAGTGGGGGCTGGTGTACAAATCCAAGACCCTCTGGCATCTGGCAGTGATCTACTTCATGTTCGGCTTCTCCTACATCATCTATGCCACCTTCTTCGCCGCCTATCTCACCAAAGAAGGGGGGATGACAGCCCAAGCTGCGGGGAGCCTTTGGGCTATGATAGGAGTCATCAGCATTGTCAGCGGCCTCCTGTGGGGTACTGTCTCAGACCTGGTCGGACGGAAAAAAGGGCTGGCCATGGTCTACGCCTTACAGGGGCTCTCCTTCCTGGTCTTCGCTGTGGTCAAAAGCACATCCGGTTTCTATGTTTCCGCCTTCCTCTTCGGGCTCACAGCCTGGAGCATCCCGGCCATCATGGCCGCGGCCTGTGGGGACTACTTAGGTGCCCGCCTGGCACCGGCCGCTTTGGGCCTCATCACCGTCATCTTTGGGATCGGCCAGGCCATTGGCCCGAGTGCGGCTGGCCGCATTGCCGATGTCACAGCTTCCTTCAGCCTGGCCTTCCTGGCTGCGGCTGTGGCTGCCTTCGCCGGGGCTGTGGGCTCGCTACTGCTGAAACCCTCAGCCACACAAGCGGATTAGCAGATGTCATTTTGAGGTGAATCGTGCAACTTGACCTCGAGCTCTACGGCCGCGACGTGATCGTGGCCGATAACCCACAGCGTATGCCGTGCCTCGTCTGGTTGAGTTCCAGGATGAGCTGCCCAAGACCATTGTGGGGAAGGTGCTGAGGAGGAAGTTGGTAGAGGAAGAGAAAGAACAGAATTAGTAGTTCTCGCGTCACTTCATTCGGATAGAGAAGCTCTTTTCATCTACAAGCTCAAGGCAGGTTTCCAAGGATAGAACAAAGTCCCATCCATGTAAAGGAGGAACTTACGATGAATAACAGCGTAGTGATCATTGATGGGGCACGCACCCCTTTCGGCACCTTTATGGGTTCATTGAAAGGAGTCAGTGCTACGGAACTGGGGGTCATTGCGGCCAAAGAGGCATTGGAACGCTCCCAGGTTGACCCTGAGTGGATTGACCATATCGTCTTCGGAAATGTTCTTCAAACCAGCGGCGATGCCATCTACATCTCACGTCACATAGGTCTAAAGGTAGGGGTGCCCAAAGAGCGGCCAGCCTTAACTGTCAACCGGCTCTGTGGTTCCGGTCTTGAGGCTATCCTCAGCGGAGCGCGCATGATCCTCTGTGGGGAGGCGGACTTCATCCTGGCTGGTGGAGCCGAAAACATGACCCAGGCCCCTCATGTTATCCGTGGCATGCGGGATGGCTTTCGCCTGGGGCAAGGGGAGTTGGAGGACTACCTCTGGGTTGCCCTGGTGGATTCGTACAACAACCTGGGCATGGCCCTCACCGCCGAGAATCTGGCTGAGAAGTATAAGGTCAGCAGAGAGGAGCAAGACGCCTTCGCCTACCGCAGCCATATGAGAGCAGCCAAGGCCCGCCAGTTGGGCCGCCTGGCCCAGGAGATCGTACCGGTGGAGACAAAGGGCCGCAAAGGCAAGGTCACTTTGGTGGAGCACGACGAACATATCCGCCCTGATACGACCCTGGAAGCCCTGGCTGGCCTCAAGGCTCGCTTCAAAAAGGGTGGCACCGTCACCGCCGGCAACGCCAGTGGCATCAACGATGGAGCGGCGGCCGTGGTAATCACCACCGAGGAGAAGGCCAAGGAACGAGGTCTGAAACCTTTGGGACGGTTGGTGTCCTGGGCCACAGCAGGGGTTGATCCAGACATTATGGGTATCGGCCCAGCGCCGGCCACACGCATCGCCTTAAAGCGGGCAGGGATGAAGCTTGACGAAATAGACCTGATCGAAGTCAATGAAGCCTTTGCCGCCCAATACCTGGCTGTGGAAAAGGAGTTGGGACTGGATCGGGAGAAGGTGAATGTCAATGGCGGGGGAGTGGCCTTAGGTCATCCGCTGGCCGCCACCGGTGCCCGCACCACATTGACCGTGCTCTACGAACTGCGCAATCAAGGGAAGCGCTACGGTATCTCCACCATGTGCATTGGGGGAGGACAGGGGATATGTGCCATTGTCGAGTGCTTGCAGTAGAGTGAAGAGTGAAGAGTGAGGAGTGAGGAGTGGGGAGGCTGGACAGGGAATTCTATCAACAGGATACGCTGCAGGTGGCACGTGGCTTGCTTGGCAAGTTGCTGGTGCGCGTGTTAAACGGCCAGCGGCTGAGCGGCTACGCGGTGGAGACGGAAGCCTATATCGGCGAAGAGGACAAAGCCTGCCACGCTTCACGGGGCCGGACAGTTCGCACCGAGGTCATGTACGGTCCCGGTGGTCATGCCTACGTCTACCTCATCTACGGCGTACATCACTGCCTCAACGTAGTCACCGAGAGGGAGGGCTTCCCCGCTGCGGTTCTCATCCGGGCCATCGAACCCTGGGAGGGGCTTGATCAGATGAAGAGAAATCGGCCCGGTCGTTCAGATAAGGAGTTGACCAATGGCCCGGGCAAGGTGTGTCAGGCCCTGAAGATTGATCGCCAGCTCAATGGCGTGGACCTGTGCCGCAGCGAAGTGCTGTTCATCGAAGAGGGGAAGGAGATTGCGCAGGAAGATATAGTGGTCACACCCCGCATCGGGATCAAAAGTGATGAACTGGCCAAACTCCTTCCCTGGCGTTTCTATCTGAGGGACAGCAGCTTCGTCGGGTAGTCAGGTGGTCAGGTAGTTGGGTGGTCAAGCAGGTCCTTGACCATGGTACATATTTGACCAATCGGCCAGTTCTGACTATATTATCTAATCGTGCCATAATTACTTGAACAGGAGACCAAACAACCATGCGACGTACCTCCACCGAAGAGTATTGGCGGGACGAGTTTATCGTCACGGACAAGGATGTTGATTACCTGCTGGGGCTACTCCTCCATCAGGGACTGCCCTTTTCTCTCGATGATCTGGCCCTGATCATGATCAAGCGGCGTTGCCAGGAAGAAGAGGAAGCCATCAATAAGGCCACTGGCGGGTATCCATTCTACCAGCCCAGGGAGAGCTACAAGAAAGGGCAGAAGATAATCTTCTCCGAGTTTGACAACGCCATCGGTACCGTGGTCGAGGTTCGAAAAGGTAACAATCCCCGCTACAGTGATTTTCGGGTGATAGAGGTCCAGTTTGACAGCCAGGACATCAGACAGTTCGCTGCCGAGTACAGGCAGGCCCACTTCCTTAATGTGGCTGAGGATGCCCCGACTACTCCAGAAGAGATATATGAGCGATATGGTAGCTATGCACGCGAGACGGTTGAGCAGGATCTGAAAGAGCGAGAGGACTTCGTTCGTTTCGGCGACCAATGGTTCCTGCGAGACCTGATGGTCGAGCTCCACATCGGTCACCTCAACCTAGCAGAGGCTATTATTGACGTAGCGGGCAAGCCTTTGCCTCCCGAAGAAATTCTCAAGGACCTGGAGCTTCCGGCCGAGCATGAGCAGAAGGCCCAGGTCTTCTCCCTCAACTACAGCTTGAGTGGAGATGATCGCTTTCATTTGATAGGTGATGAGACTGAACCCCTCTGGTACCTGGTCAGACTGATGGATGAGGAACCAGAGGAAGAGGAAAACCCGGTATCGGAAGAAACGGAGAAAGGTTAAGGAAGGTGGCTAGATGGTTACACCCCGGGATTAACACTAAGTTTCACATTGATCTGGATTGGTGGAAAAAGGCCAATAGAAATTTTCGTCTCTATCTCCAGGATTCTCTGTGCTCAACTTGCCGAAGGCAGTACCCGGACGAGAACGAACAGGGTGAACTGGACTGGATCCATCCTAAGACAGGAGAGGTAAAGCAGGTTGACGTCCTGTGGGAATGCCTGCTCTCCTGTTGCAGTCAGGCACCAGACTACATCACCCCCACTACACCCCTGACCAACGCTGTGTTCCGCACCCTCCTGGCAAATTTCAACGAACCACTCTCCCCCGTAGAGATACACAGACGCATCCGTCAAAGTAATCCTCAAACCATCCTGCAGGTGCTGACCAGAGGTGAAATCCAACTAGGTATTGTTCCCGTTCAAGAGGGATAAGCCTGCCAGGCAAGGGGCATAGAGTTCCGAGGGCAGAAACCTCGTGTCCCTGGCCTGGAGTTTCTACCCCCTTTCTCTTCTCCCAAGATCACACCCCCATGCTGAGGATTCCAAGCGACCGAGACTATAAGAAATGCACGAGAGATGGTTGCAAACCCTGGAGTATCATAAGATACTGGAGCAGTTGGCCAGCCACACTTCCTTCTCGGCCGGTCGGGAACTGGCTCTAGGATTACGCCCCAGTTCCGACTTTGCCGTGGTTCAACGATGGCAAGAGGAGACCAGCCAGGCCCGGCGTCTGCTGGAAAACAGAACCGACCTGACCCTGGGCGGTAGCCATGATCTGCGTCCTTTGGTGAAGCGAGCCCGCCTGGAAGCCACATTGCTTCCCACCGAACTGCTGGATGTACGGGATACGATTGGCAGAGGCATAGTTCTACGGCGTACCATCCTCGGTCAGGCTGATCAGGTCCCTCTCCTGGCTCAGAAGGCTGAGCGCCTCATGGCCAGTTCTACCGTCGCCGATGAGATCTCCCGCTGCCTCAATGACCGTGGCGAGGTGCTGGACCGAGCCAGCCCTACCCTCAAGCGGATTCGGGCCGATCTGGCTACTGTCCATGACCGTCTTATGGATAAACTCAACAAAATCATCACCTCCCCTGATAAGGCCCGCTACCTCCAGGAACTCCTGATCACAGAGCGAGCCGGCCGTTACGTTATCCCCCTCAAGGCTGACTTCAAAGGGCGTATACCTGGCCTGGTCCATGACCAGTCGGCCAGCGGCGCCACCCTCTTCATCGAGCCTATGGCCACAGTAGAGTTGAACAACCAGTTGCGCGAGCTACAACTGAAAGAGGAGAAAGAGGTAGAGCGCATCCTGGCTGATCTGAGCCGATTGGTGGCCCAGGAGGGGGAAGAGATCGAAGCTACGGTGCAGGCTCTGGCCGAACTGGACCTGGCTTTGGCCAAGGCCAGGTACGCTGGGACTATAAGAGGCGTCGAGCCAGAACTGATCGAGGGAACCAGAAGGATCCAGAGGAACTCAAGAGGAGACCGCCCTGAATCCCCCCAAGTTCCTCCAAGCTCCTTTAATTCCCTCAACCTGATCAACGCCCGGCACCCTCTCCTCCCGACTGACACAGTGGTACCGATCTCTGTCCATCTTGGCGGTGATTTTTTCATCCTGGTGATCACCGGTCCCAATACCGGGGGCAAGACCGTCTCGCTGAAGACGGTGGGACTTCTGGCAGTTATGGCCCAGGCGGGATTACATATTCCCGCTGATGAAGGTTCCTACTTGCCGGTTTTCTCCGGGATATGTGCTGACATCGGTGATGAACAGTCCATCGAGCAGAGCCTCTCCACCTTCTCCTCTCATCTGACCAACATCGTTGACATCCTCAAAAAGGCCAATCAACACTCATTGATCCTCCTAGACGAGTTAGGGGCAGGGACTGATCCGGTAGAGGGCTCAGCCCTGGCCCGGGCCATCCTCTCCCACCTCTTGAGGCGGGGTATCATGACCCTGGTGGCCACCCACTTCTCGGAATTGAAGCTCTTTGCTCACGCCACACCTGGTGTCCAAAATGCCTCAGTGGAGTTCGACCTGGAGACCTTATCGCCCACCTATCACCTGAGCATCGGTCTCCCCGGTCGGAGCAACGCTTTGGCTATCGCTAGCCGGCTGGGACTCTCACCGGAGATCACGGCCGATGCTGAAAGTTGGCTGTCGCCCGATGAATTGCAGACCGAAAGCCTCCTGGCAGAGATCAAGCGTGTACGGGATGAGACAGTGGTGGCCAATGAGGCTGCCCAGCGAGCGCGCCGGGAGGTGGAAGGGTTGGAACGAGAACTGCGCCGGCGGTCGGCTGAGATTGAAGAGGCACGGCGGGAGGTTCTCAACCAGGCCCGTCGTCAGGCAGAGACTGAACTGGAGGAGATGAGGCAGGAGCTAAAGAGAATCCGTGACCAACTCCGGCAAGCTACGAGGGAGACGGAGTTGGCCCGGGAGCAAGAGCGGTTAGCAGAGTTAGAGGAGGAGATTCAGCCCCCTGTGCCTCCACCACGACGGAAGAGGCTGGGTGTCGGGCCACCGCAAGTGGGGGACGTGGTCTGGGTGGAGGCTCTGCAACGTCAAGGGGAGTTGCTGGCTTTAGAGAACGATGAGGCTGAAGTTCGGGTCGGCAATTTGCGCGTACGGATGGAGGCCGCAGAGCTGGTGAAAATAGAGGATAGCGCTGTTCAACAGCCCTCAGTAGAGTCGAGGGTCAAGCATCCAGCCCTGGCTAAATTCCGGCCCAGCCCCGGCCTGGAATTGAACCTGCGAGGGTTGCACGTAGATGAAGCGATCCCCCGTCTACACAAATATCTGGACGACGCGTACCTGGCTGGGCTGCCCACGGTACGGATCATCCACGGCAAAGGCACAGGCGCCCTCCGTCAGGTAGTGCGCCAAGAACTGGAAGAGCACCCTCTGGTGTCGGCCTACCGCCCCGGCGACCAGAATGAGGGTGGGGACGGGGTCACAGTGGTCGAACTTATCTGAGAATTCACATTCGGGTTGTCAACCCTGTTGACTTTCCAGCTCAATTGCTGAACACCCGTCACAAGAGCCTCGCCACTTCGACAATGCAGCGGCGAGGCTCTTTGTTTTCTAC
>JBHIDP010000008.1:0-29593 GCA_046760185.1 Anaerolineae bacterium | reverse complement strand
TACTCTTCAGGAACTGAGCGCTAAAGAACTTTACGACATGGTGACAAGCTCTCTGTGACGGGTCATCGCACGCCTTTTGAAAGGTAGGCTGCCCGCCTGCGGAGTCCTGATCCCAAGTTTGAGCGCATCATGGCTGCCTGTGTCCCCCACGATAAAGTAGAGCCATTCTTTCACCGAGTGGCACGAAGTCCGCTGGCCTCGCGGCTGGCGCGGGAGAATGTCGTGGATGTTTTCCGTAAGTGGAATTACCTGAGCAGCGAGTTACGCTACCTGTGAACAGGGTCTTGCTTCGCCGCCAGGAACTATGTCGCCGTGTTGTTCCTACTTTTAGGTAGCCCTCCCGACATCCAACGTCACCGTATCACCACCGTTTGGGAACGGCTGGAGTTTGATAGCAGGAGCGTTTCGTGATATAATGAGGTTAGTTGCCGAGGGGGCACTTCTAGCGCAAGATACTATCATCCTTCCGCCGCATCCGAACTGCAGCATTGGCGGGAACGACATTGTCGCTACATTTCACACTCATCCCAATACGGGAAACGATTATCTTCAAGAGCCAGGTGAGACGGATAGGCGCGCGGTGCGCGATGATCCAGACTTGAAGGGAGCAGCCTACGAAGGCGAGTTTGTCGTTTCCCAGAGGACAATCTATCTCATCACGCCCGACGGACAAATAGGCGAGATGGGGAACACACGGGACATTTTCGGTGAAGGATAAGGAGGTTTCGGTTATGGCGGCAACACTAACGGCTGATGTGCTTCAAGATGAGATTGCGGTATCGCTTGCTCGTGCAATAGCGGCGGCGAATAAACGCGCGCGCGAATCAGGGATTGATGTATTGCAAAGTCTAATCACCATCACGCAACGCGCGTTCGATGGCAAGTTACTATGGCGGATAAATTACGGTCCGAAAGACTACATCGGGCGGCGCGGCGGCGATTTCATCATTGACGTTGACCCGACTGACGCAAGTATCAAACAAGTTCTACGTGGACAGTGAACCTGAGTCGGGGGTTATAGGTGGAAGACACACGGCGGTAAACACCCGCCTCACGCCATTGGCGGATGGGGAGTTGATTTCCCAAAGAGGCGTAGCGATTCCGCCAACGGCGCAAGGCTCAGGCGTTTGCACCCATGCCGTTGCAGTCGAGACACCGTTCGCCAAATGGAAGAAGTTTATGCCAGCTTCGCGTCAAGTACACGCCGTTTGCCCCCACGATTGCCCTGACACCTGCGCTATGAAGGTCACGGTCGAGGGCGGTCGTGCCGTGAGGGTGGAGGGGGATCCTACCCACCCTGTTACCAGAGGGTTCCTTTGTGTCAAGGTCAACCATTACCTGGAACGCACCTACGCGCAGGACCGGCTCTTACGTCCACAGCAGCGGGTCGGGACCAAGGGGGAGGGACGTTTCCGTGAGATCACCTGGCATCAGGCCCTGACTATCATCAGCGACAGGTTCAAAGAGATATGCACTCAGTACGGGCCGGAAGCCATACTCCCTTACAGCTATTCCGGTACTCTGGGCCTTCTCAACAGCGGTAGTATGGACCGTCGCTTCTTCAATCGCCTGGGGGCCAGTCAGTTGGGGCGCACTATCTGCTCCAAGGCGGGGTATGAGGGATATAAATACTCTCTGGGTGCGGCCCGAGGGACCGATCCGGAGGCCTTTGCCCAGAGCCGTTTGATCATCTGTTGGGGGACAAACCCCGTCACCAGCGGGGTGCACCTGACGCCTTTTATCAAAAAAGCCAAGGAGAAGGGGGCTACCTTGGTGGTCATTGACCCTCGCCGTACCAGGACGGCCCGCCTGGCCGATCTCCACCTCCAGCCCTATCCCGGCAGCGATGCAGCTTTGGCCCTGGGCATGATGCATGTCCTCATCAACGACGGCCTGTACGACAAGGACTACGTGGCTGGCCACACCCTGGGCTTTGCTCGTTTGCGGGCGCGGGTGCAGGAGTATCCTTTGGAAAGGGTGGCCCAGATCACCGGTATCGCGCCGGAGGGCATCCGCGAATTGGCTACCCTCTATGCCACGCTCAAGCCCTGTGTCATCCGCCTCAATTATGGCTTGCAGCGTCACACCAACGGCGGTATGGTCACGCGTACCATCGCTCTCTTGCCGGCCCTGGTAGGGGCCTGGCGGGACATCGCCGGTGGCATACTTCTCAGCACCAGTGAGGCCTTCCCCTTGAACCACGAGGCTCTCTACCGGAACGATCTGCGGCAAGGTAACCCTCGTACCATCAACATGATCAAGCTGGGGGAAGCGCTACTGGAAGCCGACGATCCACCACTCAAAGCTCTCTTCATCTACGGCGCCGACCCGGCCAATAGCACACCCCACCAGAGCAGGGTACTAAAAGGGCTAAGCCGTGATGACCTCTTCACCGTGGTGCACGATTCCTTCTTGACCGACACGGCGGCCTATGCCGATATCCTGCTGCCGGCCACCACCCAGTTGGAGCAGTTAGACATCCACACCGCCTATGGTAACTACTATCTCCAGATCAACCAGCCGGCCATCGCCCCCCTGGGGGAGAGCAAGCCCAACACTGAGCTTTTCCGCCTACTGGCTCGTTACACGGGTTTCGATGAAGCGTGCTTCGAGGATTCCGATGAAGAGATGATTGATCAACTCCTGGATGACGATCATCCTGCCCTGAGGGGCATCACCCGTGAACGGCTGTACCGGGAGGGGTGGGCCAAGCTCAACTCCAGTGGTGACCTCTACCAGCCCTTTCCTGACGGCCACTTTCCCACTCCCTCCGGTAAAGTGGAATTCTACTCGGAGCGCATGGCGGAGGATGGGTTCGACCCTCTCCCGGCCCACATCCCCCTGGCCGAGAGCTGGGAGGGGTCGCCGGAACTGCATGAGAAGTACCCCATTTCCCTCATCTCCCCCAGCGCCCATCACTTCCTCAATGCCAGCTTTGGCAACGTACCAACCCTTGTCCGTAAAGAGGGGCAGCCGGTCATCGAGCTCAACCCTCAAGATGCGGCCGCCCGGGGCATCGCTAACGGGGACTTGGTGCGGGTCTGGAACGATCGGGGGCAGTGCTTGTTGTACGCCAGGGTGGGGGATACGGTGCGGCCGGGGGTAGCCGCCAGCCCCAGCGTCTGGTGGAGCAGCAAGATGCCTGGAGGCAGGGGGATCAATCAACTGACCTCCGATCGGGAAGCGGATATGGGTGGTGGGGCTACCTTCTACACCAATCTGGTCCAGGTTGCCCGCGCCTGCCCCCCTAATCCCTAATCCCCTAAATCCCTAGTCCTCCTCTCTGTTCAAGCCCCTTTTTTTTCACCCTTGATGCAGTGGTATAATAGATGGTATGGTCCAAAAGCTGATGTCAAACCGGTTGTCCTTTGTCGTCGCACTTCTCTTCCTTGGCCTGCTCTACCTTTTCAGCTTCTGGGTCAGCCGGGAGAGTTCCTGCCAGGTAGCTTTGTCCCGATTAATCGGGGCTTTGACCTGGGAGGCGATCAATCAGGGGTTGGAGAGCCATGCTATGGTCGTGGCCCTGGCCGTGGACCCAGAGGACAGTGATATCGCCTACGCCGCCACCTATGACCAGGTGGGCCTTTACAGAACCGACGACAGAGGTCATTCCTGGCAGCCGATGAACGATGGGTTGGGAGAAGGGCCTGTCCTGTCCCTTCTCCTTGTTCCCGCTGGTCGAGCGAAGCTATATGCCGGCACTCAGGATGGGGTCTACTACCTTGACCAAGGGAAAGGGGTCTGGCGGCCTCTTGGTACCGGCCTGCCCAGAGCACGGGTCTACGCCTTGACGGCAGCAGCCGACGGTACCCTCCACGCCGGGGCCGATGAGGCGGGGGTCTATCGCCTGACCGCCGGGGAGTGGCAGGCGGTCAACCAGGGGCTGGAGGGGGTGCCGATCCTTTCCCTGGTGGCTCATCCCCTGAACCCTCACACCCTCTACGCCGGTTCCGGAGGCAAAGGACTCTACATAACAACTAATGGTGGAGCTTCCTGGACCCCTGTTAGAAGCCGGTACTTCTATCAAGCCTTTGTTTCGGCCCTGGCCATCGAGCCTGACCAGGGAGAGACGGTATTGGCTCGAACTCGCCAGGGGTTGTACCAGATGAACTCCAGGGACGGAGTGTGGCGGGCGGTGGGCAGGGGATTGGGAGAGGAGCCACTGATTTCAGCCATAACCTTTTCACCTGACGATAGCCGCTTGGTCTACCTGGTGACGGAGGGGGATCGGCCCGGTTTCTACGTCAGCGGTGATGGTGGACTCAACTGGCAGGCCCACAACGCCGGCTTGGGGATCGAGCCGATGCTCAGCCTGGCCGTAGCCCCTTCTGACCCGGCGGTGATCTATCTGGGCAGTCGCGAGGGGGTCTATGTCAGCCAGGATGGGGGAGGGTCCTGGCGCAGGGCCAATCACGGGCTGGGCACGGTCAAGCCCGAATCTTTGACTGCCGCTCGCGCACCCGGACAGAGGCTGTGGCTGGCCAGCGTTGATGGCGTCTATCTCTTGGAGGAAGGCAGCCGGCAGTGGCAGTTGAGAGGGGAGGGGTTGCCGCCTAAGAGAATCCACACTGTAGCCGTGGCACCCAGTGACCCCCGGGTGCTCTACGCTGGCACGGGTGGGGCCGGTGTATACCGTAGCGATGACGGTGGTCTCTCTTGGCGACAGGCCAGTGTCGGCCTGGAACGTGAGGGCATTCCGGCCTTGGCTGTTGACCCCCTGGACTCTCAGACAATCTATGCCAAGGTGGCCTTCAATCGCCTCTTCAGAAGTAGGGATGGTGGTCTCTCATGGGACACTATCTGGCGAGGCATGCCGCTCCATGTGGAAGTGATGTCAGTGGCTATTGATCCTCTGAGTCATCACACGCTGTATGCCGGTACTACCGATGGGTTGTTCAAGAGTGTCAGCCGGGGGGACTCCTGGCGCAGGCTGGCTGGGCCTCTGAACGGGCAGACCGTCTTCTCTCTACTGGTCGGTGATGATGGGACCGTCTACGCTGGTGCCACAAGGGGGCTCTACCACAGTTCGGACGGAGGGGAAACCTGGGCCACCAGCAGGGATCTGGAGGGTATCACCGTATCTGCCCTGGCCCAAAATCTCTCCAACCCGCGCTTACTCTACGCCGGGACCAAATATCGAGGGTTGTTCGTCAGCGCCGACGGAGGACAAAGCTGGTGGTTTGGGGGTCAGGGGTTGATGGGGGAGCGTGTCATCTCCCTCACGTTCGACCAGGACGGCACCCTCTACGCTGCCACCGATGAGGGGGTCTACCAGGTGGTAGATACCAACTCCTGTCCCCGCTAGCGCAAAAGAGATGAGGCAGGTAAGAATATGGGTTCTCGCCGTAAGCTGATTCTGCTTGCTTCGCCGTTGGTAATGGCATTGCTGGCCGGCTGTCTCTTGTACTTCGGGCCGCTTCTGGCCAGTAGGCAGTCATCCACTGCTCCCTTCTGCGTCCACACCCTGGAGGTCAACGATAGGGTGCTCTCCATGGCCGACCAGGCCGGTTTCACCTGGGTGGTGCAGTTGTTCCGCTGGCAGGACATAGAGGTGGCGCGGGGCCACTACCGCTGGGGGGCTTTTGATGCTGCGCTGCGGGCGACCCAGTACTATGGCTTGAACCTGGTGGCCCGTCTGGACCATCCACCGCAGTGGGCTACCAGCGCTTCAAACCTTGAATCCACCCCGGTTGATCCGGCCCTCTACGCTTCCTTCGTGGAGAGGGTGGCCAGTCGTTACAGGGGACAGATCAAAGGGTACATCATCTGGAATGAGCCCAACCTGGCACGGGAGTGGGGAGGAGAACGGCCGAATCCGGCCGGGTACGTGGCCTTGCTAAAGGCAGCCTATGCTGCCATCAAGCGGGCCGATGCGGAGGCCTTGGTGATCAGCGCCGGTCTGGCTCCCACAAATGAGACGAACGACCAGGCCCTGGATGACCGTCTCTACCTGGAGGAGATGTATCAGGCCGGGGTGCGAGGCTACTTCGACGTGCTGGGGGTTCATCCCTTTGGTTTCGCCTACCCGCCCGACGACCCTCACCGGGCTCACCAGGGGTTCAATGTGGCCCGTCTCCTCGACCTACGCCAGGTCATGCTGGCTCACGATGACAGCCACAAAATGATCTGGGCCACCGAGTTTGGCTGGACAACGGATGCGGTGGAGGAGGACGACTGGCTGGAAGTTAGCGAAGAGGAGCAGAGCCGCTACCTGGTCGCTGGCCTGACCAAAGTGCGCCGCCAGTGGCCCTGGCTGGAGATGATCTGTATCTGGAACCTGAGCGCTGGCCTGCCCTCCTCAGACGAGAAAGCAGGGTACAGCATAATAAGGGAGGACTACAGCCCAAAACCAGCCTACATCGCTCTCCAAAAGCTGGCCGCGCGCTCTACTCCTGGCCTTTGGTTCACTTTCCCGTCACTGGCCCAGACCCAAGATCGAGTCACCATCCTGGCTGAGGATGTGGTCGTGCACCTGGGGGATGGGGCCGAGTTGGGGCTCCCCTGGCATTCGCTTCACCGTACAGTTGTGCCCAGCCCTACCTGGAGAGGCGAATTCTACGTGCCGGACCCCGGAGTCGGGCCATGGCTCCTAACCATGGAAGTGATGCAGTCCAACCAACCAGGGAACCTGGTCTTGCTGAATGATGAGCCTTTGGAGCCGGCCTATTTGCCCACAGAGGACTACAGCACCAGTTGGGTGACCGTTCCCTTCGTTGTGCCCGCTGCCCGCCTGCGACCGGGGCTAAATACCCTCACCCTGACCATCGGCAAGCGTATCCCCCCTTTCCAGACTCCGGCGGCGCTAACCTGGGACGACCTGCAGGTCCGCAACATCCTCCTTGAGCCGTTCCGTTCGCGGTGAGGGCTTTGGCTTTGGTTCGTTGGAGAAACGCGCTGAAGTCTTCGGTGAGCCTCAGACGAACCGCGCGCACGATGAAGGGTTTATGGAGTGGGAGGAGGTACCGGTTGGAGCCAGTTCTGGGCGGCCCAACCGATGACCCCATCCTTGCTTTCCAACCGCCACCAGACGAAGTCGTCAGCTTTCTGTGGGCCCTCCAGGACCTTGAGGACTGTCCCTTCGGGCAGGATGACCAGGGTGATGTAGTTCAGGCCAGGGCCGGCCCTGAAACGTAGATCAAGCCCTTTCGTGTTTACAATTCGCACGTAGCCCCCAACTGCTATTTCTGTGGGGGGAGTGGGTGTCGGCTGGGGAGTGTTGGTTGGCGGGACGGCGGTGATCAGTGGCCGGGTGGGGGTATCGGTGGGTTGTTGCAGCACAGCTACCGTTGCCGTTGCTGTGGGGAGAAAGACCCTTTCCTGTGGCCTGGAGCCTAACCACCAGACGGCAATGCCGACCGCCACCAGGAGAGGCACCAGGAACAGAATGGCTGCCTGAAGCAGACCCTTAAGCCACACCATCCAGGTCTGCGGCAGTTCCTCCAATTCCTCCTGGCCTGAGTTATCCATCCAGTTGTTGGTCATTCCTGACTCCCTCTGAGATATCTGCCTCGTTAACGATTCCTGATACTGCTCTGTCGCTCTCACCAGTCGGACTCCTCGAAGACGGGCGCCAGCAGGTTATCCACCGGCGCGTAGTCATCGGTCAAGATGATCCGTCGTCCTTCGCCCAGAAGCTCGTCCAGTTCCTGCTCCGTCAGGATCATCCTGGCTATCCCCTTCTCCCCGTCGTCCCCAGTTATCTCCGCCTCCAAAGCCTGGAGCTCATTATATCATCTATGGCAACCGCCTGACAAGCTCAGGTCTGCTGGAAATTACCTACATCTCTGGGAGATGGCAGAAAACCCGCTGCGGGAGGTGTCACAGCTCGCCCAGGTAGCAGACTTGACAAGGGTGACTTTTCCTGGTATGATGCTATTGCAAATCATTTGCAGCAGTGGTGAATTAGAATGATCTTCAAGAGCTTGCTCCGGCGCAAAGTTCGCAGCGTGCTGACCTTGGTGGGTATCGGCATCGGTATCGCAGCCATTATCGCCCTGGGGGCCATCGCCGATGGGTTGGAGGCTGGCTTCACAGCCATGCTCAGTGGCAGCGGCGCCGACCTGGTGGCCATTCAAGCCGACGCTTACGATATGTCCTTGGCTGCCGTTGATGAGGAGGTCGGTCGGCAACTGAGCAGCATACCAGGAGTGGCCGCTGTGGCCGGTATGATTGAGCAGGAGGTCGCTACCGACCAAGCGCCCTACTTCGTCCTCTTTGGTTACGACCTCCGGGAGTTCGCCATTGAACACTTCAAGATCATCGAGGGGGAACCGCTCCATGGCCCCAGGCAGGTCATCCTGGGCAAAGTTGCTGCGGAGAACTTTGACAAGAAGGTCGGTGATAGCATCAAGTTCTACGGCAGTGCCTTCCGCATCGTCGGTATCTACAAGACCGGCTCTCCCTTCGAGGAGGGGGCCGGGGTCATCTCCCTGAGCGATGCCCAGGCTCTGTTCACCAGGCCGCATCAGGTGACCCTCTACCAACTGAAGCTCAAGCCGCGGGCTAACATCGAGGAGGTGCGCCAGAGGATAGAGCGGCGCTTTCCTGACCTGACTGCCTCCCAGTCAGACCAGTTCGCCAGTACCCAGACCACTATTCAGATGGTTCGTGGCTTCGCCTGGGCTATTGCCTTCATCGCCATCCTCATCGGCGGAGTAGGGATGATGAACACCATCCTCATGTCGGTTTTCGAGCGGACGCGGGAGATCGGGGTGCTACGCGCCCTTGGCTGGGGCAAAGGGCGGGTCATGACTTTGATCATGGGTGAGTCCCTCACTCTGAGCTTGCTGGGAGGTCTTGTCGGCGCCGGACTGGGGGTGGGTATGGTCAAGGCCCTGGGCAGTCTGCCAGCCACAGGGACCCTGCTGCAAGGCCATTTCTCCGTCGGTCTTTTCGCTCAGGGCCTGACTGTGGCCGTGGTCCTGGGGGCGGTGGGCGGGCTCTATCCGGCCTGGCGGGCCTCGCAACTGACTCCCATCGAGGCCTTGCGCTACGAGGGGGCAGCGTCTGGTGCAACGGGCAGCGGGTTAGCTCTCGGTCCGCTCGGGGGGATGGTCACCAAAAGTCTCTTTCGGCGCAAAACGCGTACACTTTTGACTATCGTCGGCATCGGTATCAGTGTGGCCGTGATAGTGGCTCTGGGCGGGATAGTTGACGGTTTCGTGGCCAGCTTCACCAACATGCTCACCGCCAGCGAAGTGGACCTGATGGCCGTTGAAGCTGACATTTCGGATATGGGCTACAGCGCCATTCCTGAACGGGTGGGGAAGCGCCTGGCCTCCGTCCCCGGCGTGAAGTATATCTCGGGAGCGATCATGTCGGTGGTCATGACCCCTGATATCGCCTTCTTGATCGTGCACGGATACCACCCGGCTGAACATGCCATTCGTCATTTCAAAATCGTTGAGGGGGAAGGACTTACAGCCAGTCACCAGATAATCCTTGGCCGAATCGCAGCCGAGAAGCTCAATAAGAGAGTGGGGCAGACAATCAACATTTTTGACAGCCGGTTTCGTGTGGTGGGTATCTATGAGACAGGGGTTTCTTGGGAGGATGGGGGAGGGGTGATCTCCCTCCGAGAGGCACAGGCTCTCTTCAAGAAGCCACGCCAGGTCACTTTCTACGCCATCAAGCTGGAAAACAGCCAGGATGCTGACCAGGTGCTGACCTACATCGCTGCCAACTTCCCCGAGATTGAGATCTCAAAGTCCAGCACGTTCATGGAGAGTCTGCCTGATCTCCAGACCACCAACGCTATGATGGTCGCTATCTCCTTTCTGATCGCTTTGGTGGGAGGGATAGGGATGATGAACACTATCTTTATGTCGGTCTTCGAGCGGACACGGGAGGTCGGGACCCTTAGAGCCCTGGGCTGGGGTCAAGGTCGGGTGTTGGCCCTGATATTGCAGGAGTCGTTGCTCCTGGCTCTGGTGAGCGGCGTGGCCGGAATTGTGTTCGGCATACTGTTGGGAGAGGCATTGACACTCATACCCCTTTTGTCTGGCCTTCTGCAACCAGCTTTCAGTCCTGAACTGTTGGCCAGAGCCCTGGCCCTGGCCCTGGGTCTGGGAGCCATCGGAGGGCTCTACCCGGCCTGGTGGGCCTCGCGGCTTAGTCCTGTGGAGGCCCTGCGCTACGAGTAACAGCATGGGATGAGGTGCCGAAAAGGGTTTTCGCCCTGGCATCAACGTTCAAGGAGGAAGGACCAATGGGACGAAGAAGGACTGTGATAATCGTCATGTTAGTTGTTCTCCTCGGATTTGGCTATTTCGGCTACAGCCGCTACACGTCCCAGGAATCGGAGGTTAGTCTACAAGCAGTAGCAGAGGAGGAAGAGATTGTCAGGGTGGTCTCAGCCTCGGGCACGGTGCTACCGGCCCGCTGGACTCGTCTCAGCTTCAAAATGGGTGGCCGAGTGGAGGAGGTGACTGTAGAGACGGGGGACGAAGTGCAGACCGGACAAACTCTGGCCCGGCTGTCCGCCACCGATCTGGAGGAGGCTGTGGCCCGGGCTGAAGCCGCTTTAGCTGTGGCGGAAGCCCGGTTGGCGCAGTTGAAAGCCGGGCCCAGAGCCGAAGAGATCGCCGTGGCTCAGGCTAATCTGGCTGTGGCCAAGGCGGGCCTGGCTGCGGCCGAAGCAGAGATGGCACGGTTGAAGGCAGGGGCCAGGGAAGAGGAGATCGCCGCTGCCAGAGCAACGATGGACAAGGCGGCCGTAGCTCTACAACTGGCTCAGGCTGAGTACGACAAGATCGCCTGGCAGGCCGGGATCGGGGCCACCGCCCAGGCTGTGGCTCTGCAGCAGGCCACGGCTGATTATGAGACGGTTAGGGCCAACTACGAAGCGTTGGTTAAAGGAGCTACAGCGGAGGAGATAGCTATCGCTCAGGCCCAGATTGAGGCAGCCCAGGCGCAGATCCAAGGAGCCAAAGCCCAGCTCGATCTGCTGAGAGCGGGAGCCACTGCTGAGGAGATAACTGTGGTTGAGGCTCAGGTAGCACAGGCTGAGGTGGTGCTGGCCCAGGCCCGTTCGGCCTTGGAGGATGCCTGGCTGCTGGCCCCCTTCGCTGGCACGGTGACAGAGGTATCTGTGAAGGAGGGGGAGATAGCAGCCGCTGGCGTACCTGTAATCACCCTGGGGGACCTCAGTCACTTGCGGGTGGAGACTACCGACCTCAACGAGATTGACATTGCCAGAGTAGCGGTTGGGCAGAAGGTGGCTCTTACCTTCGATGCTTTGCCCGAAAGAAAACTGACAGGATACGTTTCGCGTATCGCACCTATGGCCACCACTGGCCAAGGCGGCACTAACTACACCGTAACCATCGAACTGGAGGAGCTAGACCCCAACCTTCGTTGGGGGATGACAGCTTTCACAGATATCGTGGTCGGTCGTTAGCATGACCTTTGAAGAATTGAGGGGAAAGGGGAGAGAGAGAGGATGACCGACCGGAAAATCATGGTTGAGACTCGTGAATTGACCAAAATCTATGGCGACGGTAGTCAGGTTCGAGCCCTGGACGGGGTCAATCTCATCGTGCGGGAGGGTGAGTTCGTGGCCGTTATGGGACCCTCGGGCAGTGGAAAATCTACCCTCCTGAACATGATCGGGGCTCTTGACCGCCCCACCAGTGGACAGGTCATGGTCAATGGCCAGGATCTGACCAGGGTCAAGGACCTGGATCACTTCCGTGCTCGGATGGTGGGATTTGTCTTTCAGTTGCACAACCTTATCCCCACCCTGAGCGCCCGGGAGAATGTAGAGACACCAATGCGTGGGCAACCTCTGAGCTCTTCTCAGAGGAGGAAAAGGGCGGAGGAGCTGTTGGGCCTGGTGGGACTGGGTGACCGTTTGGATTTTTTACCCAATCAACTCTCTGGCGGTGAGAGGCAGAGGGTGGCTATCGCCCGCGCTTTGGCCAATCACCCCTCCTTGCTTTTAGCCGATGAGCCGACAGGCAACCTGGACACCGAGAGCGGCCAGGAACTGATGAACCTGCTGGCCGAGCTCAACCGTACTCGAGGGGCGACCATTATGGTGGTTACCCATGATCGGCGCGTGGCTCGCGCCACACAACGTATCCTGACCATGCGCGACGGACGTATCGTTGACGATCACCATGTTCGGGCCCCTTTGGTGGAAGACCTGCGGGAGTTTGCCCATAGCCGGCTGGGTGAATTGATTATTTCGAGGAACGTGGAGGAGTTGCAGGAATCAGGTCTTGTTGTGGAGGGAGAGGTATCCCTTAGCGGAGATCGTCTGCGACAACTGCTGCAAGAGCTGGTGTGAGGAAGGAGGAAGATTGTGGTGATAACAGACAAGAACCCGGAGGAGCTACTGCGCTCCCAGGGTAAACGGGTCACTCTGCAACGGATGCTCCTGCTCAAGATAATCCAGGAAAGCGATGGGCATCTGGACGCTGATGAGATCTACCGTCTGGCCAAAAAGAAGGATCCGCGCCTCAGCCTCTCCACCGTGTACCGCACCCTGAGCCTCCTTAAAGAGTTAGACCTGGTGGAGGAGCTACACTTGGAGGAGGAACACCACCATTACGAGGTCGTGGGTTCGGCGGAACACCATCACCTGATCTGCATGAGCTGTGGCTCAATCATCGAGTTTGAGAGCCCTTTGACGGAGCAACTGAAAGGTGAGATCGCCGAAGAGAACGACTTCGAAATAAGCGGCATCCACATTGATTTGACCGGTCTCTGCGCCCAGTGCCGGGAAGGGGGATGAATGGTTGGGAGCGTCTATAGGGTTATCACTCTCGAACATGCGGGAGGATTTAGCGTTGTCGAGAGCTTCAAAAAATTTTTTTGTTATCGAACTGCAAACGCTTTGCAAAAGCAACTATGACTTCTAAAACCGAGGGGGTAGGATGACATGTTAGCAGCAAGTTTGATCACTTTTCGCGAGGGACTGGAGGCGGCCCTGATCGTGGGCATCGTCCTGGGGTATCTGAAAAAGGTCGGACGATTGGATCGGCAGGGGTACGTCTGGGGCGGTGTCATCGCTGCCCTCATCGCCAGCCTCGGCGTGGCTCTGGGCTTGCAGTTGATTGGCGCCCAGTTCACGGGACGCGGCGAGGAGATCTTCGAGGGGGCGGCAATGCTCCTGGCCACTGGTGTGCTGACCTACATGATCTTCTGGATGCAGTATCAGGGCCGGTACATCAAGATGGCCCTGGAGCGGGATGTGCAGGTGGCGGTCACCACCGGGCAGAACTGGGCCCTGGCCAGCCTGGCCTTCATTGCCGTCTTTCGCGAAGGGGTGGAGACGGTCCTCTTCCTGTCGGCCGCCGCCTTCGTGGCCGCTGCCGGTGAGACGCTGTGGGGCGGGCTTCTGGGGTTGGCCGTGGCCATCGTGGTCGGCTGGCTCATCTTCGCCACCACCGTCCGCCTCGATGTCAGGCGCTTCTTCGACGTGACCAGCATCCTGCTCCTCCTCTTCGCTGCCGGCTTGCTGGCCCACGGCGTACACGAGTTCCAGGAAGCAGGGCTGATACCCATCATCATCGAGCACGTCTGGGACACCAACCATATCCTCAACGAGAAGTCTACGCTGGGCTCCATGCTGAAGGCACTCTTCGGCTACAACGGCAACCCCTCACTGATAGAGGTGCTCAGCTATGTGGGGTACTGGGTCATCGTCTTGGGATTGGTGAGGTGGTGGATAGAGCGGCTGGCTAGTGGCCCTGCGGAGAAAGCAGCCTAATTGACGGCTGCATCGTTAGGCTTTGTCTTCTGAGAGAGGGGGGATGCACAGCCTAATATCTCTCTTCTCCATCTCTGGAGATTTCTGTACTGAGGGAGGGGCTACAGAACCGTCTGTAGCCCCTCCCTTTGTGTGTTTGCCCTGTTTGACCTTGGGAGAGTTTCGTGCTAGTATATGTATGTGCAATTGATTGCAGATACAAGGGATTGCAGAATTATGAACGAGGAGCGGAGCCTGGGAGAGGTGCTGCGGGAATGGGGCTTGCGCCTGACCCCACAGCGATTGATGATCCTGGAGGTTATCGAGGAGAGCGAGGGGCACATCAGCGCCGAGGAGATTTACGAACGGGTGCGTCAGGAATACCCCTATCTGGATATCTCCACCGTCTACCGTACCCTGGAGTTGCTCAAGGAGCTGCACCTCGTGACGGAGACTGATCTGGGCAATGGCTACGCCCAGTACGAGTTGCTGGCCAAGGGACGGCATCACCATATGGTCTGTCGGCGTTGCGGGAGCACTCTTTCCCTTGACCATCGTTTCCTGGAGCCTTTGCATGAAGCTCTGCTCGGGGAGTACGGGTTCAAGGCCGACATAGATCACTTCGCTATCTTTGGCATCTGTGCTACTTGTCGGCAAAGCATAGAAGAACAAGAATCGTCAGATGGTTAAGGGCAAAGAGAGTGGATGAGGAGGCTTTCCATGTTCGTGGAACCTATCAATGTTGGTCAAGTTGCACCGGCCATGCACATTCCGGATGGCTACCTCAGTCCTCTTAGTGCGGTGGTGATGTACTTGCTGGTGTTTCCCTTCTGGTACCTGGCTACGCGGAGGGTCAAGAGGGCCTTGAGCGCCAGGATGGTGCCTCTCATAGCCCTTCTGGCTGCCTTCTCCTTTGTGATCATGATGTTCAACGTACCTCTGCCTGGGGGCACCACCGGCCACGCCGTGGGTGGGGCACTGGCAGCCATTATCTTGGGTCCTTGGGCAGCAATCATCGCCGTCTCCACCGCTCTGGTGATCCAGGCCCTCTTCTTCGGTGACGGTGGGATCTTGACCTTTGGGGCCAACGCCTTCAACATGGCCGTGGCTATGTCCCTGGTGGCCTACTATCTATACCGCCTGGTCAGTGGAGGTAGCCCCCTCACCTCAACACGACGGGTGTTGGCTGCGGCTGTGGCCGGTTATGCTGCTCTCAGTGTGGCGGCACTCTTGGCCTCCGTGGAGTTTGGCCTTCAGCCTTACTTCTTCCGGGCCACCGATGGCACGCCCCTCTACAACCCTTATGGCCTGGAGGTAGCCCTTCCGGCCATCATGATCCCTCACCTGCTGGTAGCTTCGGTCGTTGAGGGCCTGGTGACCGGTCTGGTGGTGGCCTATTTGCAGCGGACTAATCTATCGGTTCTGGAGCTAAGCGAGAGAGTGGCTATGGCCAAGAGAGCACCCGCTTGGCGAGGGGCGAAAGCGCTGTGGGTTGGCCTGGCTCTCCTAGTCCTCCTCACCCCGTTGGGGTTACTGGCCGCCGGTACGGCCTGGGGCGAGTGGGGGACCGATGAGCTGCGGGACGGGTTGGGGCTGGGGTTCATTCCCCGAGGGTTGGCTGAGTGGGGCAGCCGCTGGTCTGCTCCTATCCCAGACTATACGGTACCCGGTTTGGGTCAGGTGCCCGGCTATCTCCTGTCGGCCGTGGCCGGCATTCTGCTGGTCGTGGCCTCCATCTGGCTTGTGGGCCAGCTTTTGGGTAAGCGGGGGCGTGACAAGGAGAAAGTACAATGAACTGGAGGATAGCTCTTACCACCTTTGGCTTGCTGTTCCTGGCCGAGTTGGGGGACAAGACCCAGTTGGCGGTTATCACCATGGCTGCCAGGTATGGGACCCCGGTTCCGATTTTCGTCGGGGCAGTGACCGCTTTGGCCGTAGTTACCCTGATCGGTGTGCTCTGTGGTGAGGCTATGGCCACTTTTATCCCCCCTGTCTACCTCCACCGCCTGGCTGGCGGGGGGTTTATCCTCTTTGGGGCCTTGATGCTTTTGGACAAGATATGAAGATGGCCGGCAAGGGGAGGCAATCGGGTCGCGGTTTTCTAGAAAGAAGCATCGCTGACATCAGCGCTGCTTTGGAGAAAACGATCTTCGCTGAAGAGCTTGCCCGTCAAGCGGGGCTCCTCCAGGACCTTGACCCCCGGGTCAAGATTGTGACCTTCCTGGCCCTGTTGTTGGCGGTAAGCCTCTCTCAGAAGCTAACGGTCATCCTGGCTCTCTATGGCCTGGCCCTTCTTCTGGCCTGGCTCTCCAGGGTACCCCTGGGCTTTTTCATCAAGCGGGTCTGGCTCTTCATACCCTTCTTCACCGGGCTGGTAGCTCTGCCGGCCCTCTTCAACATCCTGACACCAGGGGAGCCCGTGGTGGTCATCTGGGGCTCGCCCTTCGTGGCCATCACCCGGCAGGGGGTGCAGACCGCCACCTTCCTGATCCTCCGCGTGGGGACCTCCGTTTCCTTCGCCGTCCTTCTGGTCCTGACCACCTCCTGGAACACGCTGCTCAAGGCGCTGAGCATCCTTCGTGTCCCTCAAGTCTTTATCCTTGTTCTAGGAATGACGCACCGCTACATCTACCTTCTGCTTCACACCACAAACGACATGTTCCTGGCCCGCAAGAGCCGGGTGGTAGGTCAGTTGAGTATGGCTGAGCATCGTCGCTGGGTGGCCGCCAGCATCGGAACGCTGCTAGGCAAATCGTATCACCTGAGCAATGAGGTTTACCTGGCCATACTTTCCCGCGGTTTCCTTGGCGAAGTTCACCTTCTCGAAAACTTTCGGATGAGGCCACGGGATTGGGCCCTGGGTGGGGCGATGCTCTTCATTGCGCTGGGGGCGGTTCTGTTGAGGTAAATGAACCGAGGCAAGAACGGCTGAATTCAACGGTTAATTTCTCGGGGAAATCGCTTTGCCATTCTGGCATGAATTGCCTCGGTTCATTTAGGCAGGAGGTCGGGATGATAGAAACGGTACAGCCTGGAGGTGGGAGCTTGGACAAGCTTATCTTTGAGTTGGAGAAAGTCAGTTTTGCCTACGATGGGGGAATTCCTGCCCTGGAGGAGATCAGCTTGGGAATCCGCTCTGGTGAATTGGTGGCCATCCTGGGAGCCAATGGCTGTGGCAAGAGCACCTTACTCAAGATTCTGGACGGGCTCTATCTCCCCACGGGTGGTCAGGCCCGGGCCTTCGGCAGGCCGCTGGTTGAGGAGACCATGCAAGATGAAGGATTTGCCAGCAGCTTCCGTCAACGAGTCGGTTTGATCTTCCAGGATTCTGACGTGCAGTTATTCTCTCCCACAGTGTGGGATGAGGTGGCCTTCGCACCGCTGCAAATGGGGCTTGGCCGGGATGAGGTGGTAGCCAGAGTGGAGGAGGCTCTTCGCCTGTTGAGCATCGAGAAGCTCGAAGACCGTCCCCCTCACCGTCTAAGCAGTGGGGAGAAGAAGAAAGTTTCGATTGCTTCGATCCTCTCCCTCCGGCCCGAAGTCTGGCTCATGGATGAACCGGATGCTGGTCTCGACCCTCGCAGCCAGAGCTGGTTGGTTGATTTCATCCTGGAGTTGGGGGAGCAGGGCCAGACCATAGTTCTGGCTACGCACGATCTGGACATCGCCCGGGAGTTGGCCAGTCGGATATGTGTCCTGAGCGAGGACCATCGCCTGGTGGCCGATGGCTCTCCGCAGGATGTCCTGACCGACCAGGACCTGCTGTTGCGCTGCAACCTGATCCACCAGCACCGACACTATCACCAGGATTTGGCCCACGTCCATCATCACTGGCACCTGGAGCGTCACGTTCATGGGCATAAGGGAGCAGAGATAGACGAAGCTCTACCGGAACAGGGGCCTGACTGCGGTAGAAACTGATTGTTTCTAAATGAACCGATAGGCGAGGATCAAGAGGAGGCCGAAAGTCACGGAGTGGGCTACCTCCGTCAAACCCAACTTCATCATGTGTGGGCGGCCTCCCCAGGCCAGCACTCCCCGCAGCGCCTTGGCCAGGCAAGGGGCGAAGGCCAGGGGCACCAAGGAGGGCACCCAGCCGAAGCGGGCCAGGGTCAAGAGGAAGCCGACCACGAAAAGGTGGTAGAGGACCGTCGCCTTCCCTTGAACCAATCGCCCCCAGGGGTCCGCAGGCGCCGGACGGCGAGGCTGTTCCCGCACCTTCAGCTTGATGTAGAAGACGGTCCCGCCGAAATAAAGCACGTTGGCCAACCACAGGAACAGGGCTGTGCCGTCCAGAGCCCCGCTGGTCACGTAGTAGGCGCCGGGGGCGGAAAGGGTCAGGCCAGCGATGCCCAGGAATTCCCCCCTCGTGCTCATCTCTGCCCGCCGGGCGGCCTGGTACAGGTAGAGGGCCAGGAGAAGCCCGGCCAGCCCCGCCAGGGGAAGGAGAAGCCAAAGGCGATAGAAGACGAGAAGAGGCAAGCCAAAGGCCAGGGCCAAGAGGAGATAGATTCCCAGCCATGTCCAGGCCCCCCGCCGCTTTCTCCCTTTGACCAGCAAGGTCAAAGGATGACGGGCCAGGTAAATGAAGAGGGTGGCCAACGAGAAGGGAATGGCCTTGCCATCCAGTTGGCCCGTTACTCCCAGTCCCACGAAGAGGGGCACCAGGAACATGGCCCAAGCCCCGTGCTCCCGCGGCAGCATGATCCGCAACTTCACAGCAGTTGCCTCTCGTAGAGGGTTAAGATAACGGGACCCTCCTCGTTCACCACCACCGTGTCCTCCACCCGCACGCCAAAGTTGCCCAGATACAGGCCGCAGTTGCCCACGGCGATGACCGTGCCGGCTTCCAGAGGCGGTGCCTCGGCCTCGCCGTGCATGTACAGCCACATGGGCCCGCCCTCAAAGGGGATGCGCTGGCCCCGTTCATTGATACCGGTGTAGTAGATGCGTTCGCCGTTAGAGGCATAGGGCCGGCTCTCAAAGCTGTAGCCTCTCAGCCCTTCGCGACCGGTGGCGGGCTTCGGCGTCAGCTCAGACGAACGGTATCCCCAGGCGGAGCGGGAGAAGCCACCGTACAGGGCTATGAGCCCGGCCACGATGCCTACCAGCAGGCAGCCGGTCACCACCGCCGCAGCGATGGTCAGAATCCAACCGGTCGTTTTGCTCACGCTCGTCCCCTCTCAAGCCAGCTTCTGGCCTAACCAGCTTGCACAACGCTTTGACTGAACCCTACCCAGCCTCAGGCCTGTTGTGCAAGCTGGTTGCCACAGTAGGGACAGAGTTGCCAATCGGTTTGGACGGCCTGATCGCAGTTGGGGCAGGTTTGACTCGGTTGGGCCTGAGGCCAGCCAACCGATAGCCCTTGAGGTTGGTTGACCTGCCGGAAAAGCCAGATGCCTCCCAGGACCAGCAGGGCCAGGAAACCCAGGGGGAAGATGAGACCGAGCAAGGAGAAGAGCCAGCCGAGGGCTCCGCCACCATAGCCGTAGCCCATCATGCCGGGCCCCCGACCGCCCATCATGCCCGGGCCCATCATGCCACCGGGCCCCCAGCCGCCGTACCCCCCGCCGAATAGCCCCGGCAGGAGGGCGATGCCCAGTCCAAAGACTAACAGCACCACGACGGCAAACACAGCAACTTGCGTCCTGTTGATCTTGGTCATTTTCCACCTCATTTCATCAGTGATGCACATGCCCCGTTGTGGCCGAGGCACGTGCGCCTAATTCGGTCCCGCAGTAGGGGCAGGCTTTCCAAGTTGCGTCCACCTTCTGTCCACACGAGGGGCACGAAGCAGTTCTTAGGCTCATGCCGCAGTTTGGGCAGAAGGCGAAGGCGGTTTGAAGAGAGTAGCCGCAGTGAGCGCAGGCCCTCGCGGCAACCGGCGCCTGTGGGGTCGCGTGACTCTGGTGCGCCCCACCATGGTCATGACCCATCATACACATACACATGTTTGTCACTCCTTTGCGCGGGATCGCCCAGGATTCAAAGCAGGGTCTGGCTGGTCACCAGATCGAATGTCTCGTCTGGGTAGGGGATTTGGTAGGCATTGCCCTGTCGCAACTCAACCCGATCGATCAGCCCTTCGCGCCCCAGCATCTGATGCGCCAGATCCAGCAGCTTCTCGTCGACATCCAGCCCGACCACCTGGACGTCGTCCAGGGTCCGGGCCAGGGTGCGGGACAGGAACCCGGAACCACAGCCGACGTCCAGGATGCGCATTCCGGGCCGGACGCCCAGGTAATCCATGAGCAACGGCACAAATTCTGGCTGATAGGCATAGCGCCAGGTCAGCTCCATGCGCTCACCCTCGAAATAGCCGCTCACCGGCGTTGGGGGTTGGGTTGGTTCCGCAGTACTTGTTGGCATCTTCATCCACATTCAACCAGCGGTTGTTGTGTGTGTTTTGTGGTCATGTCTCAACCTACGCTGGAGGTCTAAAGGGACGCCGGGATGCCCAGGAGCTTGCTGCCCAGGGCCAGCCCCAGGTGGCCTACCGCTCGCACCGCGCCGTCGCCCATCCAGTATTTCTCGAACAGGACTTTACCCCAGTGCCACATCCGGCCCGGCTGCCGCAGGTCCACCACTGGGTCCGGTTCGGCGTAGAAGTCACCCGAAGCGAAACCGGCCACGCCGCCGCCCATCTCGATCCAGCAGTAACCCAACCCGTCGAAGTCGCGCCTGGGACCGCCCTCGATTTCGGCGGCGATATTGCTGGCCACCACCTCTGCCTGGCCATGGGCGAAGACACCGGCCTTGGGCAAAGGCTTGCCGTTGGGCAGGGTGATGGTGGTAATGTCGCCGATGGCGTAAATCCTCTCTGCTTTGGTCTCCAGGGTGCGCATGTCCACCGGCACCCAGCCGGCCTCGTTCGCTAGCCCTGCCTCCCGAGCCACGGTCGGGGCCCGGTGGGGCGGCACGCCAACCAAGAAGTCGAAGGGGGCCGGTTCGCGGCGCTGCCCTGAACTCGTCGAAGGGTTCTCGAAGACCAGTTCCTTCCCCGCCGCATCAATGCGCGTCAGGTTCAACTCGGGGTTGAAGCCGATGCCCCTGGCTTCCAGCATGCCCACCACCGCCCGGCCCATGGCCGGGCCGGCCACCCCCATGGGCGCCGGCTCCGGCGTGTAGACCACCATCTCGACCCGGTCCCGCATCCCTCGCCGTCGGAAGTGGTTGTCCAGCAGCAGTGCCGTCTCGTAGGGCGCAGCCGGGCATTTGTAGGGCACGGCCGAGACCAGGATGGCGACACGGCCACCCTCGAAGCCACCTAGCGCCGACCAGAGGCTGGCGGCCCCCTCCAGGTCAAAGGGGGTGTGTGCGGCCTCGTTGAAACCAGGCATGGCCTCGGGAGCCAGGTCGGCGCCCAGGGCTACCACCAGGTAGTCATAGGCCAGTTCGTCACCATCGGCCCGCACCACAGCCCGCTGGGGGTCGATCTCCTGCACCTCGGCCTTGAGCACTTCGACGCCGGGTCGCAGCAGACGCCGCAAATCTTTGGTGATCTGCCCCGGCCGACGCCAGCCGATCATCACCCACAGCAGCGAGGGGGTGAAGACATACTCGGCCCTCTTGTCCATCACCACGACCCGGTGCTCCAGGTTCAGCCGCTGACGTAGTGCGTTGGCGGTAACGATACCGCCCACACCGCCGCCCAGAATGAGAACTGTCTTACCAGCCATCGAGGATTCTCCTCTCACGGTTTTGCTCAGTTTGTTGGCCCACACCAGGCGAAGGGCGAGGCAAAACCGACCAGAAAAGGAACAAGGCATCCGCCAGGTTTATGCCAACCTCCCTGCCCTCAGAACACCAGGATCTGGTCGGCCTCCAGGGTCCAATCCCCCTGCAGGTCCAGGGTCCCCATCAGCACACCCTCCGCCAGATCTTCAGGCCCGAGCCCGCGGGCCTGGGCGCAAGTCCCTCACACAGCCACCTGGCCGCGCCGGGCCAGAGATTTGATCATGCGTTCGATGTTGTAGTAGCCGTCCGGTGTCTTCTGGCCCCGTTGGGTGCAGAGCACCCCATCCCCCGTCATGAAGACCCGCACCTGCACCCCGGGGCGCTTGGCCAGGTTCAACGCCAGGCGCAGGGCATTGTAGGGGTGCTCGTTACCGTAAGGGCCGTCGTTAACAATCATGAGTATCTTTTGCGGTGTTGGATCCATTAGATCTCTCCTCGTCGAGTTGCGTGAGGCGTGCGATGTACCAACAAGCATCGGGGTTGGTCACGGACGATCTCTCTAAGTCTGTTTTCGACACTCAAACGTTTTGGAAGCCCGATTTCTGGCAAAAGACCACAACAAGTTGCGGCGTCCGCCTTTGGAGGCCCCAACTTGTTGGGGGGTGTCGAAGACAGGCTAAGGAACGACAGTGATGCCACCGGCCCGCTCACCATCTACAACTTCGCCGATAACGACAGCAACCGGGGTTTTTGCCTCGCGCAGGGCAGCCACCAGATCCTCGGCCCGCTCGGGGGACACGGCCATCAAAAGCCCACCCGAGGTCTGGGCATCGCACAGGATGAGTTGCGCCTCCCGGGAGATGTTGAGCTCCCAGTCCACGAAGTCGGACAGGTAACGATAGTTGTTGTAGCTTCCATCGGGCACACAGTCCTGGGCGACCAGGTCCCAGACCTCGGGCAGCACCGGCACCCGGTCCAAGAAAACCTGAGCGCTCACGCTGCTGGCGGTAACCATCTCGTGCAGGTGGCCCAGTAGCCCAAAACCGGTGACGTCGGTGCAGGCGTGGACGCCAACCTGAAGCATCGTCTCGGCCGCGCCCTGGTTGAGGATCGTCATGAGTGACGCAACCCGCTCAACGGTGACCCTGTCCACCAGCCCCCGGTCAATGCCGGTGGTGATGATCCCCAGGCCCAGAGGTTTGGTCAGCACCAGCCTATCCCCAGGCAGAGCTCCACGGTTGCTCACCATCCGCTCAGGGTGGACCAGACCGGTCACCGCCAGGCCGTATTTGGGCTCGTGGTCATCAATAGAATGGCCACCTACGAGGATGGCGCCCGCCTCCATGATCTTGTCAGCGCCGCCGCGCAGTATCTCGCCCAGCATGCTCAGAGGCAGGGCCTTGACGGGGAACCCTACCAGGTTGAGGGCCAGGATGGGGTGGGCACCCATGGCATAGATGTCGGACAGGGCGTTGGCAGCGGCCACGGCCCCAAAGGTGTAGGGGTCATCCACGACGGGGGTGATGTAGTCAACGCTCTGCACCAGGGCCATTTCGCCGCTGATGCGGTAGACGGCCGCGTCGTCCAGGCTGGCAAAGCCGTGGAGGAGATGCGGGTCGTCCGGTTGAGGCAGATAGCGCAGGACCTGCGCCAGGTCACGAGGACCGATCTTGCAGGCTCAGCCGGCGCCGTGGGAGAAAGAGGTCAGCTTGAACCCTGGATAGTCAGGCATATTGACTCCTTGCTCTTGACAGTATAGCAGAATCAGTGCTATAATTCAATAGTCAAAAAATTATAAAATCCATAACTAATTCGTTATATATCTTGGAGCTTGGCCCTATGAACCTCCACCGATTGCAGGTATTCCACGCTGTCGCCCGGCAACTGAGCTTCTCCCGGGCGGCCGAAGAGCTCTACACCAGCCAGCCCAACGTGTCCAAGCACATTCGGCAGTTGGAGCAGGAGCTAGGGGTGAGGCTGTTTCATCGGCTGGGGACTCGGATTGCTCTGACCGACGCCGGTCGGATCGTCTTCGACTACGCCCAGCGGATCTTTGAACTGACCGAGGGAGTACAGCGGGCTCTGGCTGAGCTGGAGGGGCTGGAGCGAGGCTATCTCCGGCTGGGGGCCAGCAGCACGCCGGGGGTCTATCTGCTCCCGCAGGCGCTCGCCACATTCTGCCAGCGCTACCCGAACCTGGAGGTAATCCTGGAGGTGACCAACAGTCAACATGTGGTGGAAGGAGTGCGGGCGGGTGAACTGGATCTGGGGTTCGTGGGGGAATACGTGGAGGCGGCGGGGCTTCAGGTTCAGCCCTATGTGTTGGACGAAGTGGTCCTCATCGCCCCGGCTGATCATCCTCTGACCGACGGCAGGGATGTATCGCCCGACGATCTGAGAGGTGAAACCTTCATTATGCGCGAGGCGGGGTCGGGCACATCGCAGATCGTGGAAGAGGCTATGGCCCGGCTGGGTATCCAGCCGCATCGGACGCTGGAACTGAGCGGCTGCGAGGCGGTCAAGCGCTCAGTGGCTGCCGGCCTGGGGGTGTCCTTTGTCTCACGGTACGCTATCGGTCTGGAGCTGGCCCAGGGTGTCCTGAGCGTCCTCGAGGGACCCGGTCTGTGCCTCTCACGGCAACTCTACATCATCTCCCGTAAGGACATCCGCCCTACGGCTGCGGTGCTGACCTTCACCGCCCATCTACACAAAACGCCCCTTCCGACCGAAAGACCCTAAGGGTTTTGGAGAACCCTTAGGGTCTACGCAGTCTCGGGAGCCTTGGCAGGCTCAGAGGCTGGTACCGTTGGTTCCACTGTGGCTCGCAGAAAGCCGATGAACATCAGGATAGCGGCCAGGAGCTCGCCCAGGTAAAGGTATTGGCCCAAACCCAAACGGGTAAGGGTGCTGGCGAAGGCAATAACCAGGGCTCCAATAGCGATCAAGGTGTTGCCAATAACCCGGTGGGGCATGATTCGCTTCCGCCAGAAGATCCAGGCCGAGTAGATGGCCCCCCCGATCAGGGTGAAGGTGCCGTAGATGTTAAAGATGGGGGTCAACTTGCGAACCAAAGCTCCCGCTGGCAGAATCTCCCGGTACTGAGCGCTGAGTGGCTCACTGGCCAGGAAACGGCTGCTATCCAGGGGCAAGCTGAAAACCTGCTGCAATGCGAAAAGGGAGCCGAGGATAAGCAGGACCAAGAGGACGTGGGCCACCCGTCGGCGGGCCAACAGATAAACTGTCCCTTGACCTAGCCAGGCTGCCACCAGAACTGCTCCGAACAGATACCAGCTTCGGAAGACCAGGGCATTCCAGCCGAAGACCGAATACGATTCAGCCAGGCTCCCGATGCCAAACATGACTAAACCTATACCCCAGATCAGGAGATGCAGACCCTTTCTCTCCCCGTACCTCCTGAAGACCAGCGCGGCGAAAACAAGGATGATCGCCGTTGAACCAAATGGCAGTAAGGTGTTGATGTTCATGTTGCTCTCCCTTCTATAGAATCCTTTAGCGCCAGGGGATAACCCCTAACAACACAGCAGCGGCAACGATGATCACTATCACCGTACCAACAGCCAGAACGATAAGAAGTGCAGGGACAACCCTCTCAAAGAAGAAGGAGTCAGCAGGGATACGGGCCGTCCGGCGGGGTCTCTTTTCCAGATCGCTTTCGTTCTTCATCAGGAACTAACACCTCCCTTCCCGATTGTGTAAGATTTGCCAATTTCCGCAAATCTGGATAGTCTCAGTACATCACAATTTAAGCTCGAAAGGGGCGTCCTCGCCCCGTTTCGGCGGCGGGGACGCCGCCTCTGAGCGACAAATTGTGATCTACTGAGTCTCTCTTTTGTGGCCAAGGTTGAGGGCAATCGTTTTGGCGCGTCTGGGGGAATGTGCTATAATCGTTTCGTTTTTGGCTCAGCATCTTAATTCCAACATTGGTTCACTTTAACCAGGAGAGCGTTTCACGATTATGCCTATCATCGAAGCTATCTACGCCGTTTCTGTGTTGCTTCTGGCCATCTATGGCCTCAACAGCCTGTTTCTGACCCTGCTTTTCTGGTTGTGGCGACGTCGCAAGGAATCGAACCCGCCTCCCCTCATGGCCGATGGCCACTGGCCCACGGTCACGGTGCAACTGCCCATCTTCAACGAGCTACACGTGGTGGAGCGCCTCATAGCGGCTGTGGCCGAGATGGACTACCCCCGTGACAAGCTACAGATTCAGGTTCTCGACGATTCGACGGACCGCACTCAGGTGATCGTCCGTGAGGCGGTGGAGCGGTATCGCCGCCGGGGCCTGGATATCGAGTACTGCCACCGCACCAATCGGCGTGGCTTCAAGGCTGGTGCTCTGGCAGCCGGATTGACGGAAGCCCGGGGAGAGATCCTGGCCCTTTTCGACGCCGATTTCCTGCCCAGGCCTGATTTCCTCCTGCGCACTATCCCCTATTTCGCTGATCCACGTATCGGTTGCATTCAGACCCGTTGGGACCACCTCAACGCCGATTACTCCTTCCTCACCCGTGCTCAGGCCATCGGCATTGATGGCCACTTCATCGTCGAGCAGACGGCCCGCAACAGGCATGGTTTCTTCATCAATTTCAACGGTACGGCTGGCCTGTGGCGTAGGTCATGCATCGAGGAGGCGGGCGGCTGGTGTAGCGATACCCTGACCGAGGACCTGGACTTGAGTTATCGAGCCCAGCTCGCCGGTTGGCGATTTCTCTATCTGCCCCATGTGACCGTGCCCGGCGAGTTGCCGGCTCAGATAGATGCCCTGAAGCGACAGCAGTTCCGATGGGCCAAGGGGAGTATCCAGACCGCGGCCAAACTTCTCCTGCCCTTGTGGCGGTCACGTTTTCCCCTTTGGATCAAGGTGGAGGGCACCATCCATCTAACCAACTACCTGGCTCATCCTATAATGGTGGTGCTTCTCCTCCTGGCTTTGCCTATCGGTTTCTCCCGCAGTCCGCTGCTGGCCTTCATCCCCTATCTGCTCATCAGCGCCATCGGTCCCCCTCTTCTCTACTATTGCGCCCAGGCCAACCAGGAGCAACCCTGGTGGCGACGGCTTCTCTTCCTTCTGATCCTGATCCTGTTGGGGACGGGACTATCCTGGAGCAACAGTATGGCCATATTCCAGGCTGTGATAGGGACCCAAAGTGATTTCCGGCGCACACCGAAGTTTGGCATCCAGGGGCGGGGCGAACGGTGGCAGGATAGTCTCTATTCACTGCCGCGCGATGCATCTACCTGGGGGGAGTTGCTGCTGGGGGTCTATGCTGCCTCACTGTTCCTTTATACTGCCTTCGTCAGTCATATGAGCCCCCCGCCTTGGCTGATCATCTACGCCCTGGGCTACGCCTATGTCAGTGGCCTCAGCCTGTGGCAGTCGCTGGGCTACAGACGAAGGATCAGGACAGCGTTGGCCCGATCTTCCATTAGCCTCCCAGCAGTTCTTCCAGCTTCTGGCGGTCGAAACCGACTACCACCTCTCCGTCAATAACCGTCACCGGCGTAGACATCAGGCCCAGGTCCTCAACCAGTTCGCGCATGGCCTCTTCGTCCTGGCTGATGTCGCGCTCGGTGTAGGTTATCCCTCTTTGTGAAAGAAACTCTTTCAGCTTGGTGCAGAACAGTCAGCCAGGTTGACTGTAGACGATGATCTCCTTTTCTGCCATATTCTGATCCCTTTTCTTGTGACAAATCTTATCATAGCTGAAGGGTTCAGGCAAATGCTTACCTTACTTGGCAGGGCGGAACGAAGGGCAGGATTTGTCGACTCCTCCAAAAGGTGATATACTACCGTATTGTTGAACCGGTTGTTCCATCGTCAAATTTCATGGAGGTGAATGTGGACATCGAGCTCGAATATTGTGTGGTTTGAAACTACCTGCCGAACGCCGTCAGTTTGACGGAGGAGATCCTAGAGGAGTTTGGACAGCGCATATCATCCTTCAAGATTATACCGTCCGGAGGTGGAAGGTTTGAGGTCACCGTTGATGGCCAACTGGTGTTCTCCAAGGCGGAACTGCATCGATTCCCGGAACCGAACGAGGTCAGGGACAAGATCGTGGCCAGGATGTCCTGAGCGGCTGCTCCTTCAAAATCACAACTCATCTGGCAGGTGACGATAAGAGCTTTCTCCAACCAGTAGGGGAGAAAGCTCTTTCAGCTTCAGTACATCAGAATTGATGGCGAGGAGTTGCACTCTGGGCCCAAGGTTCGGGAGTACAACTCCCTTACATCGGGACATAGATGTTTCCATCTGACCGGAATCGTTGGTAGCAGGTGTGGCCGGACTGCATCCGAGCGCTGGCAATCCTCTCCAGCCAATCGAGGAGGGTCGCCTGGGTAGCAGGACTCAGGAAAGTTCGCTCCCGCTTAGTGCCCTCGTCGGCCAGCAGCCATTGAGGATAGCTGGCACAGGCACCTCTACTGTAGGTGAACAACAGGGTCGGGATACCGCAGATGAGGAGGGGCAGTGAGATGGGTTGCACCGAATAGGGGCAGATGGAGAGGAGCGCCTGCTCAAAGCGTCGCCGCCGCAGGACGGGGAGGAAAATGTCATGGGCTATGTCCAGGGCGGAGGTCATGATGTGCATGCTGGCTCCGGCGCGGAGGGCCTGGCTGCCCACCAGCCGGATGTGGCAGATGCGGCAGGCGGGATGCAGAGGACCGGCCTCAGCCGTGGCCAGGTTCAGCCGGGCCAGGTAGTGGCAGATATGATTGGCCCGCCCCGAGGGGCATGCGGGACGCTCATTACCGATTGCCATCGGTTTCTGGCAGAACCCTACTGCTACCAGAAGCCTTCCATTCCCCTCAGCGGCCGTCTTCAGAAAGTCCGACTCTGTTCCCTGGAAGAGATAGATGACTCCCCTGTCACTCCCTCCCTCCAGCACGAAGCGGCGATAGGCTTGCAGGCCGGCCAGGGTCTTCAAGGGGTATCGGAAGAAGATTTCTTTCAGGAAGGTGTGACCGTAGGCTTGGGGGAGACTGCGAAAGGAGAACTCCCAGATTTTCAAGTTCAAGAAGGCGCTTTCATCCAACCGGTGTAGCCAACGGTAGAAGTCCATTGAGCTTACCTCACTGCCTATTGTAGCACGGGGGTCTGAAAGGGGCAATGACGGAACTGACCAGGGTCCTTTGGCTTGAGGAGATTGGCAAAGAGGATCTACCAGTCGTGGGAGGCAAGGGGGCCAACCTGGGGGAGATGATCAGGGCTGGCTTCCCGGTCCCGCCCGGCTTCTGCCTAACCACGGCCGCCTATCAGGAGTTCCTGACGGAGAACAGCCTGGAGGAAGGGGTGGAAAGGATCAGGCTGTGCCTTACAGACAGGGCCAGATTGGAGGAAGAGGCAGGGCACATGCAGAGCTTGATCAAGGCTGGAAAGTTCAGTACGGTTGCCCGGCAGGAAATCTTGACCGCCTATCGGAGACTGCTGACGAAAGGTGTCCCACAGGGTCTGGTGGCAGTCCGTTCCTCGGCCGTAGGGGAGGACCTGGCTGAAGCCTCTTTCGCCGGGCAGCAGGAGACGGTCTTGAACGTGGCCGATGCAACCGAACTGCTGGATGCTATCCGCTCCTGTTGGGCTTCGCTGTGGACGGTGCGGGCGGTGCACTATCGTCAGGATCAGTGGCAGGAGACGATCGGGCCGACTATGGCCGTGGTGGTGCAGGCCATGATACCGAGCCAGGGGGCAGGGGTGGCTTTCTCCGCTGACCCGCTGACCGGTGAGGAAGTGATCGTTATCGAGGCTGCCTGGGGTCTGGGCCAGGGGGTTGTGGCCGGGGAGGTGGAGGCTGACCACTACAGAGTGTCGAAGGAGGCGCTGGAAGAGGTAGGATCGGCCTTCGTGGGCAACAAGCGGTGGCAGCGGGTGTGGCACCCTGGGGCTGGCCCTGGAACGGTTTTGGTTGAGGTGCCGCCAGCAGACCGGGAGCGGCCGGTCCTGAATGCCACCCAGGTGAAGGAGTTGGCAGGGCTGGTGCGAGCTCTGGATCAGTATTTTGGCTGTCCTCAGGATGTGGAGTGGGGTCTTTGGAACGGCAAATTCTACCTCTTTCAAACCCGGCCTGTGACCGGCCGACCGTCCGGCTTCTTCACCGAACGGATAGCGGGTGATGACCATCTCTGGACCAGCGGCTTCTTCAACGAACGATTTCCCCAACCGGTTTCGCCGCTGGGATGGTCTCTCATCCGTGAACTGGTGGAGGA
>JBHIDP010000007.1:0-30220 GCA_046760185.1 Anaerolineae bacterium | reverse complement strand
GGGTGAGCCCCCGGCAGGAGATTGAGAAAGTGGCCAAAGCACTGGCAGCGGAGGCCGATGATGCGGAGGAGCGTGCACTGCTGGAGGAGGCAAAGGAGTTGGTGCTGGAGCGGTACAGCAGTGGAGAGGGTTAGCGTGTTGCTCCTCATGATTTGAGTGACACAAATTTGAGTCCAAGGCACGAGGAACGACCAAAACCGATTCTGGCCTCGACATGGCCGTTATTGTAGGCTGGAAGGAGAAACGTCATCAGGTCGTGCCTATCGCCAACCCGTACTATGCAGGACTTATTGATTTCCGTTTAGAATCACGTAAGGTCAAATACTATGCCTCAGTGGGATACAGAGACCTGGATCACGGTGTGCAGTCTAGCCATAGGGATCCTATTCAAGCTTATTGACTACTTCGTTCCACAGCCTAAGGATGCTGAAGAAGGTCAAAGACGACGACAACAATTCCTGGGACTGTTAAAGACGACAGTAAGTCGGCCTATCCCTCTATGGGCACTTTTCCTCTTGTTGTCTCTGGCATTGTATTTGTCTATGAGACCAACTGGACAAAAGGGGGTGGACATCAGCACATACAATTTCGAGGATGGTACGCAGCAGTGGAAGCCCGACGAGGATAGCCAGGGTCGGAAGCTTGCTTCGGACCTAACCACATCCACGAAACACGCTTATGCGGGTAGTAGTTCTCTAGAGTTTGAAGTCAGGCTTATGGTCCCAAGAGATCCAACGGCAGGAAGAGGGGAAACCGGACAAATCGTTGTTGATAGGGCTTTGGGGGCCAATACTTCTGTCTCGGCTCACATCTACATACCCAGTGACGCACCGGGCAATCTCGGGGGGAGGATGTTTTTGTATGACAGTAAAGGAAAGCGGATAGAACAGGCTGAACAAATCCCGTTAATGCGTGAGAGTTGGACCTCGTTTGTTTGGCTGATATACGATGAAGTACTTTCGAATGCCCCGAGCAAGCAGCTTGGCGTACAACTCTATCTGAGTAGCACAACTAGAGTGGATGCTACGAATGAATGGACAGGCAAGGTGTACGTGGATGCCATAGATATAATCCCCGTCCAGGCACGACCTGCGCCTACGGCGATACCTACTCCAACTGCGATTCCAATTCCAACTCTAACTCCAACTCCAACTCCAACACCCACGTTGCCGCCAGTAGAACCCACACCTACGCCTGTGCTACAAAATCGAGCATACACGGTGCGGGCGGGGGATAAGATCGACGAAATTGCTGACATCTTCTATCCAGATACGTCAACGAGGCAGGCGAGGGATAGGATCGTAGCAGCCAACCCATCTGTCTTTGGGGATCATCCTCCCTATCTAGTCTACAAGGGGCAGATTCTGATCCTGCCTGACCTTCCAGACGAGGTTAAATATAAAGTTCGAGAGCACGATACGTTGGAAGGAATCGCCGCGCGCTTCTTTGGTGAGCTCTATGGTGACGAGAGACCAGTGGATGAGATATGCTCCAGAAATAGAGATGTTATCGGCGATGATTGTGACGTCATCAACCCTGGTCAAGTCCTGAAGATACCCCTTCGTAACCCTCCGCCACCGGGGACGCACCTGGTTAGACTCGAAGAATCTCTATCATCCATTGCTGTTGCTTATTATGGCAGAGAAGAGATGAGAGATACGATTTGCGAGTTGAACCGGGAAACCATTGGGAAAGATTGCGCCCTTGTCTTTCCAGGTCGAATCCTGGAACTTCCTCCTGGGATGCTGCCTGCGCAGTCATACAAAGCCCGTTATCGAGATACCTTGGAGTCTATCTCTAGAACCTGCTACGGGGATGAGGACAAAGCGAGTAGAATACATCTCGTGAACAAGAAGATCATTGGTGATAGTCCTCCTAGGTTCATTCATTCAGGTCAAATTCTAACATTATACGGATGCGAATGAAAGATACGAGAAGGAGAGCCTATCGTTTGAGACTTCCCTGGGTCAGCGAGGAACCTCCCCCGTCTTAACGACGGGGGTTTCGGGCTCGCTTGAAGAGCAGGGCAGTTCAGTTATGTAGTTTCCACTGCGGTGTACAAAAGTCATGCTAGAGCTTGTTTCAGAAGCAAGAGCGAGGAAATGGGGCTCTCTACGGACTCATCAAAGCGAAGATCATCGTAGAGGAAGTGTTGCGCCGCTTCTTCCGGGAAAAAGATTCGATCACTAACAGGGAATATCGACTGCTGATGAATGTCAGCAGGCATATCGCATGGAAAGAGCTGTCAGCGCTGGTAAAAAAGGGCAAGTTGAAGATGGTTGGAAAGCGCCGGGGGGCTCGATACGTACCTACCTCAGATTTCGGTCGCAAATGATAAAATAAGCATTTTATTGCTTGTAGAAGCAATAAAATGTTTGTTTTGTGCTACGGCAAGATTCAAAATCGAGGGGACTCATAGGGAAGGGTACGAACTCGATGATACGCATTCGCCGTATCGCTGCTCACAATTTCAAACAATTGCAGGAAGTTGACCTGCATCTCCCTGAGCAGGGGCGCTTCCTCATCCAGGGGAAGAACGAGGCGGGGAAGTCCACCCTCTTCGAGGCGGTCTTCTTCGGCATCTTTGGCCTCCCCTTGGTGACGGAGATGGGCACCCGCCGGCTCGATGACCTCATCCACTACGGGATGGAGAAAGCCCGTGTTGAGCTTTGGCTGGAAGCTCGTGATCACCTCTATAGAATCTACCGTACCATCGTGCGGGGGAAGCCCAATGTCTGGGAGATGGACATCGAGGGCCCCAACGGGCTGGAAGAGGTGCGCGGCAACGACCCGGTCAACCGCCGCATTGTGCAGGAACTGGGCTTCGACGGAGAGGCTCTTCTCAATACCTGCTTTGTAGAGCAGAAGAAGCTGGAGAAGCTGGAAGGGATGAGTCGCGCCAAACGTGAGGAATCCCTGATGAAGCTCCTCAACTTGGAGACCATGGTCGGTATGGAGAACGACTTCAAGGTCCGTGGCGAGGACCGCCTGGCACTGCAACGCTGTGAGCAGCGCTATCAGTTGGCCCAGATTCAAACTGAGCTGCCCGAGAATGAAAGGCAGCTCGCTGAGGTAGAGGGGAAGCTTCTTTTCATTGACCTGCAAAACACCGTAGAGAGCACCCTCCGCGAACAGCAGGCCGTCCTGAGCCTGGAACAAGAGATCGCCTCCCTCATTCCAGAACGAGATTCCCTGGAAGCGAAGGTGAAGAAGATCGAACAACTCAAAGAGGGGATGCAGGCCCTGCGGGAGATTCGGGGTTACCTGGAGCGGGTGGATGAGCAGAGAGGAGAGATCGAGCGACTTGAGGGAGAGTTGGGAGAGGTAGAATATCTGCAACGCGAGGGGTTGCCAGCCGTTGAGCGACGGCTCTCTGCGCTAGGTCTCCTCAGGAGTCGCCTGGTGAGGTTGGATCTGGTGCAGACCCTGAGGGATGAGAATGAGAGACGATTTCTCTCTCTTTCGGAGAACCTGGCCCAACTGAAGGGCAAACGGGAGCAGTTGCAAGGTGAGAGGAACCGTCAGACAGAACTGGTAGCCTCCCTTGAGAAAGAGGCAGTCCAGGAGCAGGCGCTGACCGACACTCTGAAGGATTTTGAAGTGCGAGAGGCCTTACTGCAGTGGCTGGGAGCACAAGGGGAAGCTTTGATCCCGGTGGAGTCAAGAGAAGCACTTCGTCAGAAGCGGGAAGAAAGGGATCGGCTCTCCCGCCGTTTCAGGGTGGAACTCTCCACCTTCCTGGGCGCGCTTCTTTTGCTGATGATCGGCTATCAGGTTCTCCCTTACCTGACTGTAGGGTTCTTCCTTGGGGCGGTAGGTATCCTGGCTACCCTCGCCTGGCGCATCTCCTACCTTTGGCGCGAACAAAGTCGTGCGGTAGAGGAACTGGGAAGGCTGGAGGGGGAGCGAAAAGGGATAGAGGTGGTGGCCGATCGAGATAGAGAAAGGGGGAAGGCCAGCGAGGAGCAGCTTAAGAAGCTGGAGGTGCCACTACCCCCTACGGTGGAGGAAGCGGAAAAGCAGGTCCAGGAGTTGGAAGAGAAAATCGGCCACAGAACGTTAGAGCAAGTGAAAGGTGAGCACGATAGTGTCAGGGAGGATATGGCCCAAGCTAAAGCTCGCCTGGAGGAGGTTGAGCAGACCATAAGACGATTGGAAGAGGAACTGGCCGCTCAGGATGAGGTAGCCTTGCAGGAGGAGGAAAGGGCGTGCCGTCAGGCCATCGAGAAAGCTGAGAGGATCATGGTCAAGTGGAAAGCAAAGGCCGCAGAGTGGGCCAGCAGCCTGGCAGTCGAACCGGATTTGAGCGCGGTGCAGGGTCTGGTGGGCGGGCTCACCGTTGAGGCCGAACAGATGCGTGGCCGGATTGAGGGGACATCTGAGATAAAGGCCCAGATTGACCGCCGCCGGGAGGGAATCGAGAGCTTTTGGAAGAAGGTGCAGGAGCTTTATCAACGCCTCCAAGGTCTCATCCCCCACCTTCCTGTTTGGAGCATGGATCTCACCGGCGAAGAATACCAAAGCATGGAAAGAGAGTTGAAGGAGGAGTACAAGGAGCTTGGGGAGGACAGGGCCAAGGACGAACTGGAGAAGCTGCGGGTGGAGATAAGCAGCAAAGAGGGGGAGAAGAGAACCAGGGTCCAGACGGCCCGGCAGTTACTGGCGGAGATGAGGCAGAAACTGACAGCCTTGGAGTTGGGGACGGCTCTGGAGGCAGAAGAACCCTCGATTGAAGAACTGGAGGGGTTGCTGGTCAAAATACAAGGTCTTGAGCTGGGAGACGAGACCGCTTTGACCAGGGAGCGAGACCAGTTGAGGGAGCGAGTTGGATACCTGCGCAACCAGTGGAGCGCCCTGGAGGAGGCGTTGGGGCTGACGGGCGAGGTGCTGGACCTCGGGGAATGCCGCCAGGCCGTCGAGGAGAAGCAGCGGGAATTGGCCGTGCGGGAGCGAGCGGTGCGCATCGTGGAGACGGCCCGACGGCGAGTGGTGGAAAGGGTCCTGCCCAGTACCATGGAGCATATGCGTCAACTGCTGCCTATCCTCACCATGCACCGCTACTATGACGCCGAGCTCACCGAGGAGTACCGTATCCGGGTCTGGGATGAACGGGCGGGAGACCAGGGCGATTGGAAGGAGAAGAACATCTTCAGCGGAGGGACCAAGGATCAATTCTCCCTAGCCCTCAGGCTTGCCTTTGCCCTGGCCACCCTCCCCGCCGAGCGAGGAGCAGTACCCTCCTTTATCTTCCTGGATGAACCCCTGGGTTCTTTCGACGACGAGCGAGCCAAGGCCCTCCTGTATCTCCTGACAGAGACAGAGAGGGGAATAGCCAGCAGCTTCGACCAAATCTTCCTTATCAGCCATGTGCGGGTGAACCCTGCTCTTTTCAATTATCACATTGTGCTGGATGGCGGAAGGGTGGTGGAAAGCGACCTTCCCTCCTGATAGCCAGGTTCATCTCGTTTGGGCGTTCATCTACCATTTCCCATGACGCTACGCCGAATATCTATCGTGTTAAAGGCCGACATTCTGGCCTTGGCCATCTGCCTCATTGCCCTGGGAACAACGGCTGTCATTGCCCGGGACATCTTGGAGGGCATTCCCCACGTTCAGGATTCGGTGGCCTACCTCTTTCAGGCCAAGATTTTCGCCCTCGGCCGATTCTATGCTCCCCTGCCTCTGTTTCCCCAGTTCTTTCGACACGAGTTCATCTTGCAGGAAGGGGGCAAATGGTTCAGCAAGTATCCGCCAGGCTGGCCACTGGTACTGGCCATCGGGGTCATCGTTGGCCTGCCTTGGGTGGTGAACCCACTGCTGGCAGCATTCACCCTCTTCCTCATCTACCTTCTCGGTAAGGAGTTCTACAGCCCGCGCATCGGACTCCTGGCTGCCTTTCTGGGACTTTCCTCCCCCTTTTTCCTCTTCCTCTCGGCCTCCTTTATGTCCCACCCTGCGGCTCTGTTCTTCCTCACCCTGTTCATCCTCACTCTTATTCGAGGGATCAGAAAAGGGAGCCAGCTCTACCTCCTGGTCTCGGGCCTCTCCTGGGGGATGGCCTTCATCACCCGGGAGCTGACGGCGCTGGCTATAACCTTCCCTTTCACCCTCTACGCTCTGCTGGACCTGGTCAGGAGGAGGAGCCTGAGGCAGTATCTCCCTCTGGTGTGGGGAGCGCTGATACCGCTGTCCTTCTACCTTCTCTACAATGCCATCCTGATGGGAGATCCTCTGCTCAGACCTTTCAGCGTGCACCGCCCCTGGGATCGCCTCGGCTTTGGTCCCGGTATCGGTAACCTGGGTAGGTTCACCCCGGCCGATGGGCTGGAGAACGTCAAGGATAACCTTCGGGTCCTTAGGAGCCATCTCTTCGGATGGCCACCCGTTTTCACTCTGGCCTTCATCCCCGTACCGTTCCTGCTCGGCAGTCGGCGGCTGGGGGATTACCTTCTGCTGGGAGGGTTCCTCAGCCTGGTCCTCGCCTATTTCTTCTACTGGGCCCACGGGATAATGTTCGGCCCGCGCTACTACTATGAGGCCCTGCCTATGCTCCTGCTATTGACCGCCGGGGGGATAGAGAGCCTCGTCCAGCTCTGCCAGCTCATCATCCCCAAAATGTGGGTTCGGCTCCCTCTACCATCCCGCTGGGCCTCGACTGTAGCCGCTTTACCTGTAGCTGCTTTGCTAACTGCCCTCCTCTTCAGCAACTTGATAGTCTATCTACCGGTGCAGTTGCAGGTCTACCATGGCTACAACTTCACAAGCGCCAAATCCCTCCAGGTTGTAGCCCGGTCAGGGGTAAAGCATGCCATCGTATTCATCGAGAGCAACCCGGAGTGGCAGTGGTGGAAATATGGAGCGGTCTTTCCGGCCAACTCTCCCCTTCTAGACACGGATATAATCTACGCCCGAGACCTGGGCGGGCTGAATCAGGCCTTGATGACCCTTTACCCCGAGCGCTGCTATTATCTTCTTAAAGGAACCCACTTAACAAAAATCCAACCGGAATCAGATTCGGAAGAGGAGGAATTTTGGAGAGGTGGACGAAGTCGAAAAGGGGTTGCTGAATAATGTATTTGCTTTTTCCTTGAAAATGTTATAAAATTAGATTTTAAGTTAAAAACTGCTGAGGTGACAAAAGGGATCCGGCTGGGACCGGTCGAGCATATGTCAATAGACAAACCAAAGATATTGATCATTGATGATGATCATTTCATCCGTGGCATACTGGCCAGGATGGTTGAAAAACACAACTATCGTGCCCTCGAAGCTCGTGATGGGCCGCAGGGACTCGACCTGGCCAGCCAGGAGGAGCCAGACCTGATCCTCTTGGATGTGATGATGCCCGGCATGGATGGCTATGAGGTTTGTCACCACTTACGATGCACTCCCCGCATCAACCATATCCCGATCATCATGCTCACAGTATTGTCCGGGACGGCCGACAAGGTCAAGGGTATGGCTGTCGGGGCCGACGATTACGTTACCAAACCCTTCGACCTCCAGGAGCTAGCAGCGCGTATTGAAACCCATCTGCGCCGCACCGTGCGGGATATGCAGTCCAACCCGCTAACCAGCCTGCCCGGAAACCGAGCGGTGGAGGAAGCCCTTCGAGACCGCATCGCCAGTGGGGGGTATTTCGCCGTGGTCTACGTTGACCTGAACAGCTTCAAGCCGTACAACGACAAATACGGCTTCATCGCTGGCGACGAGGTGTTGAAACTGTTGGCCAGGACTGTGGTGGCTTCCGTGCAGGAATACGGCAATGAGCACGATTTCATCGGTCACATCGGAGGGGATGATTTCGTCATCGTTACTACCCCTGAGAGGGTAGAGAACATTGCCAGAGATATCATCACGCACTTTGACAAGGCAGCACCGTCTCATTACAGTGAGGAGGATCGCAAGAGGGGTTACATTGAATGCCAGGATAGGTTGGGCAACCGGTTCAGAGCCCCTATCGTCTCCGTGGCCATGGCCATCGTCAGCAACGAGTACCGCCCACTAAATCACCCCGGCCAGATTGCCCACATTGCAGCCGAGGTAAAGCAGTATGTGAAGCGAAAGGAAGGGAGTCACTACGCCTTCGACCGCCGTCGTAATGATTGAATAACAAAGACAATATACGAGGTGATGGATATGCCCATTTACGAATACCAATGCAGGCATTGTGGGGTCAAATTTGAGAAAATCCAGTCTGTCAACGATCCACCTGTCAAGAGATGTCCTGAGTGTAGAGGCCGCGTCTACCGAGTCATTCAACCGGTCGGCATCATCTTTAAGGGGTCCGGTTTCTACGTCACCGATAATCGGCGGCCTTCCGGGTCCTCAGATAAAACCGCGAAGAAGATCGAGGGAGGCAAAGGGGCCAAGAGCGAGAAGGAGCAAAGCAAGGATTCAGTCAAGTCAAGTGACGATTAGGATCTTGTGGTGCAAAAAACAGTGGGGCAGCCCAGACCAGGTCTGAACTGCCCCACTTCTCTTCCCAGTTGTTTATCTTCGTCGTAAGCGCTAGAGCTGGAAGCGGCCCGTGTGTGGTATCACCTTCCGTTTATAGTTCATGACATAGGTCTTCAGTTTCTCCTCCAGCTTTGCCCACTCCTCGGTCTCCAATATATTTGTCATTGTCTCCATATCCTTGGCCACTCCCCCGGCCAGTACTTGCGGACCCTCACCAACCACCGTATACCAAGCATCCGTCCATTCAATGCCAAGTTTCACCAATCCGGGAGCAAACTCACGGGTGGCAAATTCTAGGTAGGCCGTCTCCCTCCCCGGCCTAATGTCCCATGTCATAAGAAGCTTCATTGGTTGACCCATCCGGTTCCCTTCTTCCTCCTTTCCACCTCCGTGACTGATAGATTCTCTCAGGAATGTGACATATGGCAGCCATTCTAGCAAACATGACATGGTCTGTCAAAAGTAATCCAAGAGTTGCCAATCGGTGACAAGCTCTCTCGCAGGCTCCCTACTTACTTAGCACTACTAAAGCCTATCCGAAAACCCAGCAGCGGGGGCTCCCATGCCCCCACTGGGCGGGCGTGGGAGCCAGCCCAGCTAGTTTTCGGATAGGTACTAACTAAGAACACGTTGTCACTCTGAGCGGAGCTTGGCGGAGCGAAGAGTCTCCCCGCCGCGAGGGGGGAGATTCTTCGTCGCAAGAACCGCTCCTCAGAATGACAGTGCAGAACGACTGTTTCTTACCCAATGAGTGGCGCGACAGCACCTGCGCAGCTCGCAATGACAAACCAGCGGACTTTGGGAACGCCCTAGCGGTTGCTTTTGGCGACTTGAGGAACTATAATAGTCAAGGAGGCAACATGCCAGAATCAATAATCCACCCCCTGATTGGTATCCCCAGCCAGAGCGACATCGCTCAAGACGAAAGAGAACTGCGCTTCTGTGGGTATGCCAGCTATGTCAAAGCCATAGAAGGTGCCGGCGGTGCTCCGGTGCACATCCCTCTGATGATGGGGAAGACAACCCTGCGTGCAGTTTACCGACGGCTGGATGGTCTCCTCTTGGCCGGCGGGAAGGATGTTGATCCTGGATTCTACGGCGAAGCAGTTCATGAGAAGTGCGGCCAGGTTGATCGCCAGAGAGATGAGACGGAGCTGATGTTGACTCGTTGGGCTCTGGCCGATGGCCTCCCTATCCTGGCTATCTGCCGTGGCATCCAGGTGCTGAACGTGGCCATGGGCGGCACCCTCTACCAGGACATCGAAGCCCAGATGGAAGGGGCCCTCAAACATACCTACTACCCAGGCTACCCCTTTAACCTGATCAGCCACGAAGTGATCGTTAGACCTGATTCCCGGTTGGCTGCAGCCTTGGAGAACACCAAACTGGGCGTCAACAGCCTCCACCATCAAGCCATCAAGAAGGTGGCATCGGGACTTCGAGTCGTAGCCCGGGCGGAGGATGGCCTTGTTGAAGGGGTGGAGGGCGAGGGCGAAGCTTTTGTTCTGGGAGTGCAGTGGCATCCTGAGGAACTGGTTGATGACGACCGGCGGATGAGGGATTTGTTCCGAGCTTTCGTGGAGGCCAAATGAACCAAGGCAAGAACTCTTGGATTCAACAGCTCTTTTCCCAGGGACATCGCCCTGTCATTCCAGCATGAATTGCCTCGGTTCATTTAGTCAACTCTATTTGAGGTACAGACGAGGTAACCTGGCACTCATGCCGGAAACCACGTGATAGCAGGACTGAGCGACGATCTGGCCGATGTCGTCCGCTGTGATCTCGTCCTCTCCCTGTTTTCCCATGAGCACTGCTTCATCCCCTACTGTCACCGCTCTGTCCTGGCCCAAAGCGACCATGGAGAGGTTGGCACATACGTCCCCCACGATAGGATAGCGTTTTCCCCCAATCAAAACCTGTCCCCCTTGGGACATACCCTTAGGGTACCCCTCACAGTAACCGATAGGCAAAGTGGCGATGCCAGTCTCTCTTTCCACACGAAAACGCCGATGATAGGATACCCCTTCCCCGGCTGGTATGGTCTTGATGTACCCCACCCTGGCTTTCAAGCTCATAGCCGGACGTAAAGCGATCTTTCCTTCCTGCCTGGCTGACAGTGATGGATACCACCCATACAGCATGATGCCGGGCCGAACCAGGTCCAGATGGGCCTCTGCCAGGTCCAGGATAGCAGCGCTACTGGCCAGGTGTTTGAGCCGTATAGTAGTGATCCCCCGCTTCTCCAGGGTATCGGTCACAGTTAGAAAACGCGAAAGCTGAATCCGATCGAACTCGGGTTCCTCGGTCAGGACGCTGAAAATCCCCTCAATCTCCAGGCCCTCCAGGCCATGCACCATCTCCACAAAAGAGACAGCCTGATCGTGGGGCACTCCCAGACGTCCTAAGCCGGTATCCACCTTAATGTGGACCTTGACCGGCTTTCTTTGCCTGCCAGCTTCCTCCGCCAGGCAGCGGGCATCCTCTTCCCTAAAAAGCGCCTGGGTGATCCCCGCCTCAACGATGTCCGCAACCTCCCCGCGCGAGAAGAAACCCAGGTTCAAGATTTCAGCCCCGATGCCCTTCGCTCGCAATTGTCGCCCCTCCATGACCCCTACCACCCCGAAGAACTCTACCCCTTGACTGGCCAGAAATCTGGCCACCTCCACCATGCCGTGGCCATAGGCATTATTTTTGATAACAGCCATGATCATTGCCTGACCCACCAGGGCACGAATTTGCGTCAGGTTCCAGGCAATGTTCTTCAGGTCAATCTCCAGCCAGGCCAGTGGCCCGCTAGCTTCTGAGCTCATCTTCTACTCCCCACTACTTACGCAGTCGAGGCAGAGGTGAGACTTCGGAGGTCTTGGCGATGAGCGTAATGGCAAGATGAGCTCCAAACCGGCTGAGATTTGCTTCTGGGAAGCCTCATTGAGACCTCTGAAGTCTGAACCGCGCTTACTCGCTGGCTCTGAGGATGATCCCCCAGGAAATCCGGAAACGACAGGAGTCATCTCCTAGGGTCCGGCAGGCGATCTCCTTGACGGCATGTTCCTCGCCGGTTACCCACCGTACGGCAGCTCTGTAGAAGGCCGCTGGGAGGTAGCAAATGGGCCTATGGGCTCTCTTAGCCATCTGAGCACAATAGGGACAGTCGTGCATATCTATGATCAAATCGTCGTCTACCTGAGTCAGTTCGTGGCTGTAGCCCATGACATCTGAAAGGTCGGTCATCAACCTCTTCAGGGCCAAAAGGGTCCTCTGCCTTGCATCCATGCCTTTTTCAAAGGCGTGGAGAAAGCTTCGAAAAGACAAGAAATAGCTGTCTCTGAACTCCTGAAAGGCTCTTTCCCCAGCATCCTCAAGGATTTGTTTGGCCACATCTTCTTCGAAGACGTCATGGATGGCATAGACGAGTCTCTGATACTCCTCCAAAGTGATGGCCGGCTCTGTGCTGATGGGCGGCGGATTTCCCACATAACGCTCCAGTCCCGCCCGCTGGAGCATCCGCCGCACCCCGTCCTCCTTGCTCAGACCCTCCTGGACAATGTCATAGGCGATCCGAAAGACAAAGGCTGGGAGCATCCTCTCTTCTTCCACTTTAATCCTCCAGTCTACAGGTCAGTCAGCCTCCAGGATCTTCAGCACCTCGCCTTGAACCTCAGGCTGGTCATTGAGGGTGATGTGGGTATAGGGTGGTAATTCAGGGAGAGCCTCGGCCTGCACAGCCGTTCGCTGCTCCGGTAAGCCAAGGGCTAGCTCAAAGCGGTTTTCATAGGCTTTCATCACTGGATGTGCGCCGGGGACTGTGGTGGCGCTTTGGGGTAGAACAACGAAGTCTCCGAAGGAGAAGCAACGACGAAAATGGAGGCCCAGGAGGTGAATTTCCAGATCGAGGAGGAAATCCCCGTAGAGGCAATAGAACTTGACCCCTGGGGGTGTTTTGGCCGCACGATTCAGCCACTTGAGAAATCGGCTGCCAGGAGTCATCTGCCGCCCAGCCAGGCTGTCCGGGTCAATGGGTTGGTCATATTTCGTTTCCAATCGCTTGAGGGTTCGCTCCTGCAAGCCAGCAAGGGTGCTCAAGATCGTCTGGACATCCTGCCTCAGATTGATGGGCAGGAGAGGCAACCGACTCAGCAAGACGATGAGGCGCCAGAGCCAGGAACCTTTCAACACCCGCTGGTAGAGGGTCAGCCAGTGGATGCCCAGATTTGGCACGCCAATCTCAATGAGTTTGCCCACCTTGCCTTTGTAGACTGTTCCCCAGTGGTTAGGGAAGCTGCAGCTCATGTAGTAGCGGGCGATGAGACCACCCAGGCTGAAGGTGATGATATCAACTAACTCCGGCCCACCTTTGGCCACGCTCTCCTGACTTAACTGATCAACCTGATATGGCAGGGTCTCGGTTATGGTCGGATCATCAGCCAGGCGATGGGCGATCTCCGTTATATCACCCTGGTAGTTATACTTGGGGACGCCGTACACCCTCTTGTAACCGTAGTCGAAGAGGCGGATCAGGTCCGGATCGTAGTTCCCCTCCTGTATCAAGAAATCAACGAAACCGGCCTCTTTCCAATCCTCAGGCCGTCCTCCTAAACCGTGGATCAGCAAAATAGGATGAGGTTTCATTGGCAGTATCTTGTGCTCACGACAGCGCCCTGGCTACCTCTCGCCCTTTTCCAGGCGAGCGAGGGAAACAACGTAGTCACCCTCCTTCAGGTTCATCAGCTTAACCCCTTTAGTGGCACGCCCCTGCCGTGGTATCTCGGCAACTGGGGTACGGATGACCATCCCCTCGGCAGAGATGAGGGTAATCTCATCCTTCGCCTTCACCACACGGGCGTCCACAATTGGTCCGGTGTCATCCAGCCGGCGCGCATCCAGTGTTCGTACCCCCTTTCCATAGCGTGCCTGACTGGGGTATTGGGCCAGGGCCGTCCTTTTACCAAACCCCCTGGCCGTCACCACCACCAGGTCTTCTCCTCCTGCTATCAAATCCATCCCGGCCACAAAATCGCCATCAGCCAGCCTGATAGCTATCACACCGGCGGCCGATCGGCTCATCGGTGAGACTTCCTCCTCGTTGAAGCGGATAGCTTGTCCCTGTTCTGTGATGAGGATCATCTCCTGTTCACCCTTGGTCAATTTGACCCAGCCCAATTCATCCTCGTCCGCCAGGTTGATGGCTATGAGCCCGCTCGGTCGTACCGAGGAGAACTGATCAATGACCGTTCGCTTGATGCGGCCCTGCCGGGTGACCATGACCAAATACTCACCGTGCAGGAAGTCGGATACAGCCACCGCCGCCGTAACCGACTCCCCTACTTTCAAAGCTAGCAGGTTGACCAGTGGCAGCCCTTTTGCTTGACGGCTGGCATCAGGTATATGATAGGCTCTCTGCTGAAACACTCGACCGCGGTTAGTGAAGAAGAGAATGTAGTCCAGGGTGCTGGCTGCAAAAAGGTCCTGCACCTCATCCTCTTCACGAGTGCTCATGCCGGTGATCCCCCGTCCGCCGCGTGCTTGAGCGCGGTATATTTTGGACAGCACCCTCTTGATGTACCCCCGCTGGGTGATGGTGATTAGAATCTTCTCGTCCGCGATCAAATCCTCCTCATCGAAATCACCGGCCTCCTCGGCGGTGATGATAGTACGCCGTTGATCGCCAAAGCGCCTGGCAAGCTCCAGCAGATCATCCTTTATCAAACTCAGAATCTTAGCCGGGCTGGCCAGGAGGTCTTCCAGATAGGTGATGGTGCCGATGATCTGGCCATGCTCCTCTTCCAGACGCTTCTGTTCCAGGGCGGCTAAACGCTTCAACTGCATATCCAGGATAGCCTGGGCCTGAACTTTGGTCAGTTTGAACTTCTTTCTCAGACGTCGCAAAGCCTCTGCGGCCGTGGCCGAACGTCGGATGGTGGCGATGACGGCATCCAGTTGGGCCAAGGCCATAAGCAAGCCCTCCAGAATGTGGGCTCGTTCTCTGGCCCTGGTCAGGTCATGCTTGCTGCGCCTGCTGATGATCTCACGGCGATGCTCGACATAATTTCTCAGGGCCTGCTTGAGAGACAAGACCCGTGGTTGACCCTCGACCAGGGCCAGCATGTTAACCCCGAAGGTGCTCTGCATGGGGGTGTACTTGAAAAGTTGGTTCAGGACCTTACGTGGTTGTGAACCTCGCTTCAATTCAACAACGATCCGTAATCCATGCCGGTCCGACTCATCTCTCAGATCGGCAATATCCTTGAGCCGGCCGTTGCGCACCAGTTCAGCTATCTTCTCGATCAGACCGGCCTTATTAACTTGATAGGGCAATTCGGTGACAATTATGCTATAACGCCCGCCGCGCATTTCCTCGATGGTCGTCTTGGCTCGCATCAACACGCGCCCCCTACCGGTAGCATAGGCGGCCCTGATCCCCTCCTTGCCCAGGATCAGAGCCCCCGTGGGGAAATCAGGGCCAGGAATGTACTTCATCAGGTCCTCAACAGATACGCTGTCGGGGTCATCGTAATTATCAATAAGGTAGACGACAGCCTGGCAGATCTCAGCCAGGTTGTGAGGAGGGACATTAGTAGCCATCCCCACCGCAATGCCGGAGGTGCCACTCAGAAGGAGATTAGGAAGCTTGGCTGGCAGAACGGCCGGTTCCACCAGACTGCCGTCGAAGTTGTCGTCAAAGTCCACCGTCTCCTTCTCGATGTCGGTCAGCATCTCCTCCGCTATCTCCGCCAACCGCGCCTCCGTGTACCTCATCGCCGCCGCACTGTCCCCATCCACCGACCCGAAGTTCCCCTGCCCATCTACCAGGGGGTAGCGCATCGAGAAGTCCTGGGCCAGCCTGACCATGGCATCGTACACCGCTGCATCCCCGTGAGGATGATACTTGCCCAACACCTCACCGACAATGCGGGCCGATTTCTTGTAGGGTCTATCGGGGCGGAGGCCCATATCGTGCATGGCGTAGAGGATACGGCGCTGGACCGGCTTGAGCCCATCGCGCACGTCAGGGAGGGCCCTGGCCACGATGACGCTCATGGCGTAGTCCAGGTACGACCCCCGCATCTCTTTGTCAATGTCAATGAATTTGACGTTCCCGATGTCCATAGACGATTTTTTCCCTCCAACCATACCCTTGCTCCCCGTTCTCAACCTGTTAAGTATTATACTTCAAAACCGGCCAATTATCCACTCCACAGCAAAGTCAGAAAAAGAACAAGCCCCTCTCTCTTGGAGAGGGGCTTCTCTACCCTAATAGGCTGTAGTGGCCACTTTAGTCCGAAGCCGCCACTACGAACGGCTGCGACTTTAGTCGCTCTGAAACGGCTGAGGCCGCCACTACGAACGCTTTTCGGATAGGCTCTTAGTACTCCGGCATGGGAGGTGTTGGTACCTTCTCCGGTTCAGGGATGTCGGTCACCAATGCCTCGGTGGTCAGGATCATGGCCGCGATGCTGGTGGCGTTCTCTATCGCGGAACGCGCCACCTTAGCTGGGTCAATGATCCCCTTCTTGACCATGTCACCGAAGTCCTGGATCAGGACATCGTAACCGATCTTCTCGTTCTTCTTGGCCTTCTGCTGGCGGCGGACCTCCTCTATAATGACCGCTCCGTCGGCCCCAGCGTTCTCAGCCAGTTGCCGCAACGGCTCCTCCAGGGCTCGCCGCACGATCTTGACACCTGTCGCCTCGTCTCCCTCTATCTCGATCTTATCCAGAGCGGGTATGGCATTGATCAGAGTCACACCTCCACCAGGCACGATGCCCTCCTCCACAGCGGCCCGGGTGGCCGACAGCGCGTCCTCCACGCGGTGTTTCTTCTCCTTCAGCTCCACCTCGGTAGCGGCACCGACCCGGACGATGGCTACTCCACCGGCCAATTTGGCCAGGCGCTCCTGCAGCTTTTCCCGGTCGTAGTCAGAGGTAGTGGTCTCTATCTGAGCCTTGATCTGCTCGATACGACCCTTGATCTCCTTGTCTTCACCCTTGCCGCCCACGATGGTGGTGTCATCCTTGGTGGCCACGACCTTGTCAGCCCTACCCAGGTCGCTGATGGTCACCGTCTCCAGTTTGCGGCCCATCTCCTCGGTGATAACCTGGCCATCGGTCAGGATGGCGATATCCCGCAACATCTCCTTCCGACGATCACCGAAACCAGGGGCCTTAACCGCCAGGCAGTTGAAAGTACCACGCAGCTTGTTCAACACCAAAGTGGCCAGGGCCTCCCCTTCCACATCCTCAGCGATGACCACAATATCGCGTTTGCCGCTTTGGACCAACTTCTCCAGGATGGGAACGATGTCTGTGGCTGCCGAGATCTTCTTGTCGTGGATCAGGATGTACGGTTCCTCCAGAGCAGCCTCCATCCGTTCGGGGTTGGTGATGAAATAGGGGGAGATGTATCCACGGTCAAACTGCATCCCCTCCACATACTCAGTCTCGAAGGCCAGGCCCGTCTTCGACTCCTCGACGGTGATCACCCCATCCTTGCCTACCTTATCCATGACCTCGGCGATCAGGTCCCCGATCTCCGTATCAGCCGCGGAGATGGCTGCCACATGGGCAATTTCCTCTTTCTCCTTAAGCTCCTTCGATTGGGACTTGATGGCCTCCACTGCGGCCCGACTGGCCTTCTCGATGCCGCGCTTGATGAGCATGGGGTTAGCCCCAGCAGCGACATTCTTCAGCCCTTCGTTGACGATGATCTGGGCCAGGACGGTAGCGGTGGTGGTGCCATCGCCGGCCACATCTTGGGTCCTAGTAGCCGCTTCCTTCAGGAGCTGGGCTCCCATGTTCTCATAGGGCTCCTCCAGCTCGATCTCCTTAGCTACGGTTACACCGTCATGGGTGATGGTGGGCGCGCCCCATTTCTTGTCCAGGGCCACATTGCGCCCCTTAGGCCCCAGGGTGGTCTTCACTGCACCGGCCAATGTGTCAACACCGCTCTTCAGGTGACGACGGGCCTCCTCGGAAAAAACCAACTGCTTTGCCATGTTTTCTGATACCTCCTTCTTGTAGATTACAGATTGCAATTTGTGATTTGCAATTTACACATTGCCTGTCTCACTTGGTGACGATGGCCAGGATATCTTTCTCGCCAAGGATGAGAAGCTTCTGATCGTTTATCTTCACCTCGGTACCAGCATATTTGGCGAAGATGACCTTGTCATCAATCTTTACCTCCATAGGCGCCCGCTTGCCGTCGTCCAGCAAACGGCCGGGCCCCACGGCCAGCACCAGACCCTCCTGCGGCTTCTCCTTGGCCGTCTCGGGCAAGACGATGCCGGTCGCTGTCATCTCCTCTTTCTCAAGAGGCTCTACGATTACCCTGTCCGCCAAAGGCTTCAGATTCAGTGCCATGCTCAAATACCTCCTTTGAAATTGTGTAGCGTTGATAACCCAGCAAATTAGCACTCTCAGGTCAAGAGTGCTAGAAATTATACCACAATGTCTATAAAGATGCAAATCGGCCCATCGCCGAAATCAAGGACAGTGCTCTTCCGCCTCAGCAGTGGAGTCAAGTACCACCTCCTCAACCAAGGCTGAGTTCGGGAGAGAGACCGGCCCTTTATCGGTTTGGAGTATGGTCTTGACAGCCCCAATGGATTTCAAGGTACCACTCTGATCCCCAACTAAGACCTGATGTCCGAGGGAGCAATTGTGTCTGGCGTAAAAGCCGGCTATGATATTGCGAACGATCTCTCCACTTCCCAGGCCCAAAGCTAAACCCAGAGCCAGGGCTACACCTCCAAGCAAGACAGTCAGAGCTGTGGTGAGCAGGGTAGTGTCAATCCCCAATTGATCGAGAGCCGTGACGACGACAATGGTGAGGAGAGCGTATCTTACTATTAGGTCAATCACATGGCTGTAGGCTACCCCGGCCGAGGCCAAAGCGGATCCGACCCCCCTGGCCACCAGCCTAGCCACGACGAAGCCGATGACCAATATGAGCAAAGCCCCGACAAAATCGGGAGCGAAGCTCAGAATCCTTATGTAGAGCTCTGTAGCGATAGCGGCTACAGTCTGGGTCCAGATATCTCCATTTGGCTCCACGACGACCGCTCCCTTCGTACTCGTGCAATAATAACTTGGGTGTGGCTAAAACAACTTGGAGTTGAGGCTTTCCCTGGCACCTGTGCGCCAGGACAGGTGAGCCGGCTTTTTCCGCCTGAAGGCTCCACTCCCCAAGCCATTTTAGCCAGACCCTAATAACTTTTCGCTCTTGATTCTATTTCAAGGGCAAAGTCCGGACGCGACTTGTACTGAACCTGACGAAGTATAGGAATATTATTTCTGCACGAGTGCTTCGTAACCTTGATTTCCGGGAGAGGGTGGTCCCCTTCCTGGGTGCTGGTACTGTCGGAGTAGTCATTGCGAGCTCCGCATGGCGCGTCCGCGCCACTCATAGGGCAGAAACTCTAACTGTCATCGCCAGGCGGTGCAGAAACCGCTTCTCGCAATGACTCGGAACAGTCCCTTATGCAGTCACCAACACTCTACAGGGAGACTACTCGGGAGAGAAGCAGGAAGAAATCACTCCTCCTGACCTTCACGCTCCTGGCAGAGAGCCAATCCCTCCAGAGCTGGTTGAGAGGCAGGATTATATTCCAGGGCCTTTTCCAGCCAGGGAAGAGCTTCCTCACATCTTCCCAGGAAGGCGTAGGAAAGACCTAGTTCATAGTAGTATTCAATGACTACAGCACCTAACTCGATGGCCTTCTTGAAGTTGGGGATGGCCTCCTCGTAGTTCCTCCTCACATAGAAGGTCCATCCCAGGTGGCCATAGGCGTTCGCATAGTTAGGATCAATTTCGAGAACTTTAGTGAAGAGGGCTTCGGCCCGATCGTAGTCACCTTGATCGAAGAAGATCAGACCGAGGCTATCATAGATTTCGACATTGTCAGGATCGAGCTCCGAGGCTTTCTGGAATTGGACAATGGCTGCCTCATAGTCACCCAGAGCACGGTAGTTGCGACCCAGGCTCAGGTAAAGATAGCTCAAGTGGGGATGTAAAGCGATGGCCCGTTTATATTCAGCGATAGCTCCCTCATAGTCTCCCCTGACTTCCAAGACATATCCCAGATTGCGGTGTGCATCCACACTCTCGTCATTGAGTTCCACCGCCTTTCGACCGGCCTCCAGAGCCTTATCGTAGCGCTGGGTGTCGGCATAGGCCTCGGCCAGGTAAGCATACCCCTCTGCATATTCGGGGTCAATCTCGATGGCCCGCAGGGCGGTGGTGATGGCCTCGTAGTACTGGCCAGTCCAGTCCAGGGTCATGGCCAGAATTGCGTAATTCTCGGCGCTATCTGGATTCAGCTCCACGGCCCGCCGGGCCTTCTCCACCGCTTCACCGACGCGCTTTTCCAAAGCCAATAGCTTGGCCCAGCGTGCATAGGCTTGATCGTTATCAGGGTCTAACTCAGCCGCCTGTTGATACTCAGTTGTGGCCTCATTGATCCGGCCCTGGGCAAAGAGTTCATCCCCGGCTGCCAGATGCTGAACGCTGCTCTCCTCGGCCGTCACGGTGGGCGTAGGAGATTTACCGATAGGGAGAGGATTCTCCTCACTCCTCACGTAAAGCAAAGCGGTCAACCCCATGGCCACCAGGAGCAGAAACCATATCAGACCCCGCCTGCTTCGTCTCTCTTCTCTGCGCAGGTACACCGCCTTTTACCCTCAATCGAATATCAAATCCTCCCACAGGTTTGAGGAATGATAACCCTGAGGTCCCTCTACACCTCGGAAACCTGTCGTACCAAAAGCTTCGCTGTAACCTGCGGGAGGATAAACGCCTCCAACCGCCTTGAATATAAGTATAGCACGCTCCGCCAGTTCTGACAACGGGGAGCTGGGAATTGACAGCAGGGGATCCTTTGAGTTCTGAAGATTCCGGTGTAAAATATTGGAGCTCCTTTTCCCCTTCTGGGCAAACCATGCTATAATAAATTACCTCGCTTAATTTTCAGAAAGGTCCAACAAGTGAAAGTAATTCTCACTGCAGATGTAGATAGACTGGGTTCGGCCGGGGATATTGTTGAGGTGGCCGATGGATATGGGCGTAACTACCTAATCCCACGCGGTTTCGCTGTTTTGGCTACGGAGGGAGCCCAAAAACAGGTCGAGAAGCGGCGTCAGGCGGAGGAGAGAAAATTGAAGCGTTTGGCAGCCGAGACAGAGGCTCTGGCTCAGTCCCTTTCCCAGGTGCCCCTCCACTTCAAGGTTAGGGTGGGGGAGAGTGAACGGCTGTTCGGCTCCATCACCAGCGGCAATATCGCTGCGGCGCTGAAGGAAGAGGTCGGAGAAGAGATTGACCACCGCAAGGTAGAGTTGGCCGAACCCATTCGAGAACTGGGCACCTATCGCGTGCCGATCAGGTTGACGGCCGATCTGGCACCTGAGGTAACGGTGGTGGTCGAAGCAGAAGAGGAAGAATAGCTGCTCAGAGCCTATCCGAAAGGTCAGCAGAAGCGGCTCCCATGCCGCTGGAAACCGGGCGTGGGAGCGTCTCGACTGAGCCCCGCAGTGAGCGGGACGAACTGCTCGACGAAGTCCCGGCCTGCTAGTTTTCGGATAGGCTCTTAATGGGATGGCGGACCGGACAGGATGGCCCACCGCCGTAGAGAAGGGGCAACAGATGAGGGATAACCAGAAAGCGGACAATGGTCAGATCATCAAGCAGTTAGTGTCAGAGATGCAATGTCCGATCTGCTGTAGGCAGTATAGAAAGGAGAACACCCTCGTCCTCGGTCACCAGGATGAACTCTGGGTGCTGGCCGTGATATGCCGACACTGCCATACCCATGGTTTGGTCTTCGCCGTCGTCCACGAAGTTGAAGAGCAGTTCGCCAGCGAATTGGTTCCCCAAGAGTGTTTGAAGTTCCAAGAGATGCCCCAGATTGACATGGACGATGTCCTGGACATCCAGCGCTTCCTGCGGGACTTCGACGGCGATTTCAAGACGCTTTTCTCCGAAACAAGGTGAAAGAGTTCTTACTTCGGTTCATTTAGGGATTAGGGATTAGCCATCTCCTTCGTAGTACTCCGGCTTCACGAAACGGGCCAAGGCGATCTTGACCACGTGTTCATAAGCCTCCTGCCGATTTGATAGACCGCCCGTCAGAAGGCCGACGGCCCCCATCCGTCGCTTGGTGTCTTCCAGGCCGGTTATCTCATCCATGGCCGAGCCCAACTCCATCCCCTGCCTGACCAAGGCTGCCACCCGGGGAGGGAGCAGGAGGTTGACACCACCCCCCAGGCCAATCACTCCCCTCCTATCCACGACGGCGCACCAGGCACAGGTCATGAGACCGTGCTCTGTTTCGAGGACACCCCCCTCCAAACCGACCCCCAGGTCAGCTCCAGCCAAAGCCAGGGCTCTCCTGGCCCGGGCAATAGCCCCCCGCCGACATTGTTCATCACCCCAGGGCTGGTCTGGGACATCGGGCTGAACGGCTAGGCCCACTACCCTGACATGCGGGTAGACCTTCCCCAGGATCCTGCTGACCGCCTTGATCTTGACCGGGTTGTCGGAACCGACAACAGCTTTCATGGCTGGTCCTCGCTATCTATATGATCCACGGGCCGAAGCGAGTATTCGTAGGTGGCCAGTTCGGTGGAAACGGGGGCGAGGGCTGCGATGACCAACACAGCCTGCTCCACCTCTTGACCGAAGCCACTGATAATCCATCGGCCAGTGCGATCATCATCCAATCGCATCTGCCTCACCCTGATCTCTGGTCCCAGTTCGATGACCTGCACCGCGTAATCTTGGGGAATGACGTTGTTGGACCTGATGAACCCTTCGGCCACCCAACCACCATCCCCTTCCTCCCCATCATCGAAATACCCTAGTTCCGGAATGGCTATGTCATCCACCACAAAGCCAGGAGCGTTGTAGGCATCGTCGGTGAGGTACTCGAAACGTAGCAGGATTTCGTGGCCAGCGTAGGGGGAGAGGTCAATCATCTCTTTCACCCACTGGGGGGTGTTGTTGGACGTATCAGCCTCGGGTTCCTGCTCTTCCACCCCTGACCGGCCCGTATAGCCGTGACCGAAGTTGTTGCCGTTGGGATTGGCGTCAGTAGTGTACGACCCTTGTAGAATATCCCAGGTCTGTCCACCGTTCGTCGAGACCTCGATGTAAGCGTAGTCATAGTCCTGCTCAATGTTGTACCAGAGCCAGACTTCCAGGGTAGCCTCGTCCAGGTCTGTCAGGTCGAAGGCTCTGGTCAGGGTCATGTCACTGCTGTCCCCCCTGTTGGACCACCATTGAAACTGGCCGCTGTGAGGCTTATTGTCCACCAGCTTGACGGCAGCCCCGCCCTTAAACTCGATCACCAGGTCACCATCCTCTTCGGGAGGTTCCAGCTTGATGTAGTCTGCCGCGTACTGATGGACGGTGCTACGCTCTTGGACCGGGTAGGAACCGTGCTGCTGGCTTAGGCTAACCTGGATGTCCAGACCCTCGTATCCGTACCGGCCTCCGCCAAGGTCCGGTCTGTCCAGATAGTTGGCCATAAGCCAGTCCTTGAAGATGTCATCGAAGGTGAGACCGGTGTCATTGGCCATCAGAACCTGGTCGAAGCCCTCGATGCCATTCGCCGGACTGGACACGATCTGCCGCACAAAGTTCTCACCGAAACGCTCCAACGAGTAGGCCATGAAGAGGTAGCTGGCCCCATAATGGGGAACCGTGGCCGGAGGATCATCGCTCCAGGCATTGAGCTGAGTATCAGGAGATCTGGCAAAGATACGCTCGGAGCCGAGAGGGGTATAGCCGCTCAATTGAACGGCCAACTCGGATAACCCCTCGTTGACCCAGGTATCTTCATTCTTATCGGTGTTCCAGTGGATCATGTGTTGGAACTCGTGGGCCAAAATAGCTTCGTAGAGGTCCTCTCCCGGTCTGATGCTATCCAGATTGACATAGAAAATCTCGCGCTCGTTGCTGAAAGGGTTGACCACCCTGGGAAACTCGTCGGCGCTGGAGTAGTAGCCTGCCACTCCCGGCACCCGGCCGTTGAAGATATGGAGGTGCACGTCGTTATCCACTCCAGGGGTCCACTCGCTGCCAAAGAACTGACGATTGGTGGGGTAGATGTGCTCTTCGAAACGCTCGGCTGAGCGGGCCAGATCCTCCTCATCCACTTCGTACCCCTCTTCCACCCACAGATAGAGGTGAGGAGTGATGTGGCGCAGGACGGCCGTGGTCCTGAAATGCTCTTTGCTTTCCTGGTCAGCTATCCAGAAGGTCTCCCGCTGCCCCACCTGGTATTGGGGTGGCACCTCGTTGACCACCCGCTGCATCGGTCCAGCCGGCTTCTTCAGGCGCAGCATCAAGGCCCAAAGGTCCCTTTCCGGCACTTGTGCCTGGAGGAGTTTCTCCAGGGTGGATAAGTCCTCAGGGGAGACGCGTCCTGGCACGATGGTCGGGATTGGGCTGGGGGAAGGGGTAGGGGTGGGGACCAGACTGGTTGGCGTGGGGGTTGGGGCCACAACCTCCTGGTAAGGTGTCTGGAGGAGGATGGCCAGGATGATCAGTCCAGAGAGACAAAAGGAGAACAGCAGTAGGCTCAGGAACAGAACAACTCTTCTCAAGACCAGACCTCACCAATGCTCATGAGCAACCTTCGAGATTTACAGGTCCGATTATATCCTCTTTTCCGTCTCTTGCAATTTGAGACGGGACGTGATAAAGTTTTACAAAGAGTTTACAGATTGGACATGGTCCTCTAACACCCTGGTGGGACAATGGAACGGAAGGAGATCGGGTGACGAGGAGGAAGATAGTGCGTTCCAATATTCGTAGCCCATGGTGGCCTGAGGTCCTGATAGCTCTTCTCCTTTTCAGCTTGAGCCTGGCGGTCTACAACGCTACCCTTGCCCCCAGTCTCTCCTACAAGAGCCCCGACGGCAACGAACTGGCCACTGTGCCCTACATGCTAGGGTTGGCCCATTCACCTGGCTACCCTCTTTACACCTGGCTTGGAAAACTTTTCACCTTCCTGCCCATCGGCGATATCGCCCACCGTATGAACCTGATGTCAGCTATCCTGGGGGCCGCTGGTGTGGCCCTGCTGTACGGCACCATGATGGTGTTGACCGGGGCGCGGCTGCCCTCCCTCTTTACGGCCTACCTCTTCGCTTTCTCCCTCACCTTCTGGTCTCAAACCGGCATCGCCGAGGTCTACACCCCCAACGTATTCATGCTGACCCTGACCCTTCTGCTGTTGCTGGGCTGGGCCAGGTTGGAGGAGGGAAGAAGCTCACGCTCCCTGGTGGTTGCTCTCTTTCTCACATCCTGTCTGGTGTACGGTCTGAGCCTCGGAACCCATCTTTCCAACCTTGGTTTCGCCCCAGCCTTCGCCTTCTTCGTGCTGCTCGTCAACTGGCGGGTGCTGCTCGACCCTCTCAAACTGGGTGGGGGGCTCCTGACCTTCCTTTTGGGTTTGGCCCAGTTCCTGTGGCTTCCCTACAAGGCCTCTACCTTGAACGACCCCCTCATGAGGCGTCACTCTCCAGCCACGCTGGAGGGGATCTACCGCTACACCCTGGGTGCCTTTCCCCAGTTCAAATTCGCCTTTCCGCTGTGGGCCATACCGGACCGCATCGTCCTTTATCTCGACCTCCTACGTCAGAACTTCGGCCTGCTGGGGATTGTCATCGGCCTCTACGGAATGGCAGAGATGCTCTTCCAGGATACCAGGCGCTACTTCCTGCTGATCATCATGTATCTGGCTCATGTTTTCTTCTTTGTACAGTACCGGGCCTTCGACCTTGATGTCTTCTTCATCCCAGCCCACCTGGTGTACGTCATCTTCATCGGCTACGGGGTCTACCGCATAGGGGTCTATCTGCACCTTCTGGTCAGTCGTTGGTCTGAATCAAGGGCCAAGAGGAGAGGTCTGCAGTTGCTGCTGAGCGGACTTTTGCTTCTTGCCCTCCTCCTCGTTGTGGTGAAGGAAGTGCGAGCCAACTACGAGGTCAACGACTATTCCAAGGACACAGCCATCAACGATTTCTACAACAATGCCTTTCAGATGTTGCCCCAAGGGAGTGTCCTGATTGGACGGGGTGGCGTTTTCGGCTACGACATGTTCTACTTTCGCTACGTCTACAACGTGCGCCCCGATGTGATCATGCCTCTTTTGAGCGGCCCTCGTTCATCATTGGGTGAACTGGAGGGGAACGAGGTGTACACCACGGTACGTCACAACCCGCAGCAGCCACGGCAAGGGCCAATGGCTGTTCCCCCCGGTCTGATAGACCCGCAGGCCTGGTACATCCCGGTTCTGGTCGGGCAGAGCGAGAGCGGTTTTCACAGCGGGCCAGGCCGTCAGTTGATCCTGTACCGTCTCAGCCATCAACCCCCAACCCTGGTGGTGGATGATGTTGAACCTCAGCACCTGGTCCAGGCCGATCTTGGTGGTCTGACGCTGGTCGGCTACGACCTGGACAAGGTTGAGGTCGAAGCGGGGGGGTATCTGAGCCTGAGCCTCTACTGGCGGATGGAGCGTCCGCAGCGCTACCTGATCGCTACCAGCGTCGGTGAAACGTCTGAAATGCACGAACTGGGTTTTGGCAACCTGCCCCGCTACGTGCAGGAGTTCAACCCGAGGCAGGATGGGTTCGTGGTCGAAGAATATTCCCTGGTTATACCTTCGACCACTGCTCCGGGCCCTCAGACTCTGTCAATAGGTCTGGTGGATCTGGCTGCAGGGGTGCAGAGAGGACTGACTGTGCCAGAAATGGTGGACCTGGTTGAAATTGAGGTTCAAGACGGGAGGAGTTCATGACTACCGGTCAGAAATTGTTGATCGCTATTGGGTCCTTCGTCCTGGTAACGATAATTGCCATCGCTGCCTTCTCTTTGGGAGTCTACGTGGGGGAACACGGCTGGACACGTAAGGGTCTCACTTTTGGAGGACCCGGACAGATGCCGCCGCCAGAGGGGCCAGCGGGTGGGCCAGGGCAGCCAGGAGCTCCACCCCCTGCCCCCGGTCTCGACCATTTCGGAGGTGGCCCACCCCAGGTGATCGGACAGGTGCAGAGCGTAACTGACACCAGCATCACGGTCAGGACCCCCCAGGGACCGCGCACAGTAACTGTGGATGAGGACACAACGGTGGAGAAGACGGAGGGAGGGGAAGCCGACCTGAGCGACATTCGACGTGGCACGGCCATCGCTGTCTTCGGTGAGCTTAGCCATGACGGGCGGACCCTGGCCGCTCAGCACATTTTGATACTGCCCCCACCACCTCGATAGCCGACACTGATGAGACAAACCCGACGGCTGAAACCGCCTTCTGCGAAAGCCGCCGGGTTCGATTCGATCTGGCTAAGGTTGTGCTAACCCCACTTGCCTTTATTCATGTGCCCTTGGATCTCGGCCTTGATGCGCTGCTGGGTCACCCAGGCTTCCTCCTTGGCTTGTTTGAAAATCTTGACGCAGGGTGGATCGAGATCATCCTCGATACCCTTCTCCGCCAGGGCTGCCACTTGGTCCAGCAAGGTGTACAGTTGCATATGCAGGCCGTTGGTGAACCGGGCGCGCTCGACCAACTGGGCCTTGTCCTCGGCCAGTTGCTCGAACTTCTCCCGCGGGGCTCCACACTTGGGGCACTTGTCCGGCGGCTCATCGCCGTCGTAGATGTACCCGCACACCGTGCATCGCCATTTTGCCATAATGCTTCTCCTGTCTAAGTTATTCTTTACCCTGTCAGCTTTTGACCTTCGTCTCCGGTGGCCAGGAATGGCACGCCTCGACCGAACTCTCAGAACTTCCGGAACCTGTCTCGTGGAGCCTTGCAGACCGGACAGCGGTCGGGGGCCTCACCGAAGAGGGTCCAGCCACAGGCTTCGCAGATGAAAATATCGCCGACCTCCAGGTCCTGGTCAGCCTCCAGGGATTGCTTAGCCTGCTGGTACATACCAGCGTGAACTTTCTCCGCCTGCAAAGCCCAGTCGGTGGTCCTCACTGCCCCTTTCTCGCCTTGCAGTTCAGCCACCCCTTTGAAAGCCGGATACATCTCCTCCACTTCGTAGGTCTCACCGTCAATAGCCACCTGCAAGTTCTCCGTTGAGCTATTGATGCCCCCCAGTTCCCGGTAGTGGTTGGTGGCATGTACTTGCTCGGCGTAGGAGATGGCCCGAAAGAGCCGGGCCACGTTGCTATGACCTTCCCTCTCCGCCTTATCGGCGAAGATCAGATAGCGCATGTGAGCCTGGCTCTCGCCAGCGAAGGCGGCCTGTAGGTTCCCTTCTGTCATCTTCCTCATCAGTATTTACCTCCTTGTTCCTTTCCTTGGCTTCTTAGGCCGAGACCGGTCGCCTCGGCCTTTGGCTGAATCCGTGTATTATGATTGCTCTTGGCAGTCGGGGCAGAGGCCATAGAACTCCAAGCGATGGCCGGTGATGGTGAAGTCGGTCTCGCCCTTGGCCTGACGCTCCAATTCGGTAAGGGCCAGCAAATCAATGTCGGTAATGCGCCCACATTTGGTGCAGGTGACGTGGTAATGGTGCGCGACGTTGCCATTATAGCGGCTGAGGGAACTGCCGTAGTCTAGCTCCAAGATCAACCCTGCCTCCCGCAGGATACCCAGAGTGCGATAGATAGTGCCCAAACTGACCTCCGGGATGATTTTGCGGACCTCTTGGTATATCCAATTAGCATCGGGATGGGACTTGGTCTCTTGCAGAACCTCCAACACCGCCTGACGTTGCTTGGTCAAGCGAAAGCCCTTCTCAGCCAGCTTTTGATTTATCAGATCCCACTGCACAGACATAGCCAATCAGCCTTACTGATAATAGTAACTATTACTAGATTCTAATACATATCTGTTCTTTTGTCAAGGGTTTTGGAGAGCGCAAAACCTTAAAAAATTGGGCTTTCGCAGCGGATCTGGGATTAAGGAGGCCAGAAAAACCCGGTTTTTGAACTCCAAAAGTCACTTCCGGTGGTCAGCCTGTGCAAGTGCCTGTAGACCGCCAAATCGTGTTCATCCGGGCGGAAAAACCGGGTTTTTGAACCTGCAAGGTGAAGGTGGTAGATGGGGTGGGATGCGGTGGCTTGGGAGACGGCCTTGCGGCGCGGGTCTGGGGCCTAACGAAAACGCCGAGGTCATTGCCTCTTTCGACAGATTGTCGTACGGCGGCGCTCTTGCTTTTGGGCTACTCGGTTGCCGATATTATACTCGAAAAACCGAGTATTGTCAAGCCTCTATGTCCTCTCGATAAGCTCCCCTCTTCTTGCGGCTACGAATGTACTCCTCAACATCGGCTGATGTGGTCACCCACATATTGCCTATTTTCTGAGCCTTAAGCCGGCCACGCCGAGCCAGTTCGCTCAGATAATCACGGTTAAACCCATAGCGCCCGGCAGCTTCGGCCAGGGAGATCAGTTGGTGCTTGTCCTCAACTGGTTGATCGTTAGTCATGGGCTTGTCAGTCATCAACAACTGACCTCAGTGCTGCGTGGGGCATCATATCTGCAAGCGAGAGAGTAAGGCGTCGGAGGTAGTCACACTGGAGCTTTCATAAGCGGTTCTTTGCTCTTCAAAAACTCCGCTAGCGGTATTCCGTAGCGCTCCTGGACAGCTTCTTCTACTTCGCCCCAGTACTCTGCCCAAGGCTCAAGCTCAGCAATATCAACGACGTACAACGCCACATCCGCCAGTTCCGGAAACAACTCCGGAACACGGGTTTTGATACAGCGCTCAATCTCGTCAGCCCCCACATGGTCGGTGTCCAATCGAATAAATCTCCCGCTTTGGAATGCTTCCTCGTGCTCGGCGCGGATCCTGTCCATAACCTCCTGGCGATACTCAGCGGAGGCTTCAGGCGAGATCAGGTCCTCGATATATGTTTCTGGATCCCCAAACGGGGCGATGCTCTGGGGGTAGATTTCAAGGAGAAAGGTGTTGTATTCCTCGCCCACCAGCACAACCCTTGCCCATCCGGGCTCATCAGCCCCAAGCGTGCCCAGATCACGCCACGTGAGGAGGATGCCAAACCCCCTCTCTCGAATCTCTCTGAGGTTTTGCTCGTAGACTTCGTGTTCAGTGGGATATCTTAGATTGGACATGCCCATTCACTACTTCACCTCCCACCCCTCGTTCACCATCAGCCGCAACGCCTCTATCTCCTGCTCGTTCAGCCCAGATAGATAGGCCGGGCATAGACCGGCATCTCCACCTGGATTCCCGTCCCCGCCAGTTCCTCCACCCACCATTGGGGCTGCTCTGTGTGGATGGGAATGAGCACCTTGGGGCGCACGGTCTTCACGAGCTGGAGCAGTTCGGGTCCGTTGGCGTGTCCGGAGGCGTGATAGCCCGGCACCACGTCAACCTCGACCACCCGGCCAGTCCGGTCACGGGCCACCACCGCCAATCCGACCGGTTCCATCCCGAAGTGGCGGGTCCAGTTCCACAGCCGCACCAGGTCCACCTTCTGTTCCTCGTCATAGGCTTTGCTATTAGAGTAGATGTACGCACCTCCGGGCGCCTCTCCCAGGATATGCTCAACGTCCAACAGGTCCGCCATATCCCAGAGGCTGAAGGCCAGGATGTAGTCACCGGGATGGGCTTTGACTTCGCCAGGGCCCAAAAGGCTGCCCGCGTACATCTGCCGGGTTATCTGCTCCCATTTGTACTGCTGGCCCTTGGGATCGTCATAGACAGCCAGCCATGGCTCCTGTCCCAGATCGGGGACAGAAGCAGGTTCAGCCAGGCGCATGGCCGCCAGCAGGTAGGCATCTTTGG
>JBHIDP010000006.1:0-30820 GCA_046760185.1 Anaerolineae bacterium | reverse complement strand
TTACCACCGCAACACCCGGCGCACAGCCTCGAGCGTTGGTTCGATGGAAATGGGCTGATTGGCAAAGGCCGGTCGGATACCCTTAAGTCGGCCCAGGTGGTAGTCCACCGTAGCCTCAGAATCCTTGAGCAGATGCCCGGTGAGGATGGCCACCACCGTCTCCTCTCGGCCGATGATGCCCTCGGCTACCAGCTTCTTCACCCCGGCTACGCTGCTGGCCGAAGCTGGTTCGCAGCCGATGCCGGCCGCATCCACCTGAGCCTTGGCATCCATGATCTGGTCGTCTGTCACCTCAGCCACCAGGCCCTCTGTCCATCGCAGAGAGCGCACCGCCCTGGGATAGCTGACTGGATCGCCAATCTTGATGGCCGTGGCTATGGTGTCCGCCTTGACCCGCTCCCGTCGCTGGAAATCACCAAGGAAGCTACGATAGAAAGGGTTAGCTCCTCTGGCCTGGATGGCAGCCAGGCGCGGCATGTACTCGATCAATCCCAACTCTCGCAGCTCGTGCAGGGCCTTACCAAAGGCAGCGGTGTTGCCCAGGTTGCCCGCTGGCAGGACGATCCAGTGCGGAGGTTGCCAATGGCGCTGCTGGATCAACTCAAAGAGGATGGCTTTTTGCCCTTCGACCCGGAAGGGGTTGAGCGAGTTCAGCAGATAGATGTTGAGGGTATGGCACACCTCCCGTACCAGCCGCATGGCCGCGTCGAAATCACCTTTAACCTGCAAGGTCGTGGCTCCATAGGCTAGAGCCTGAGAGAGCTTCCCAAAAGCGATCTTCCCTTCGGGAACGAAGACGATGACCGGCAGGCCGGCCAGGGCACCGTAGGCGGCCAAAGAGGCGGAGGTGTTGCCGGTCGAGGCACAGGCCACCGCTTTCGCTCCCAGGAGCTGCGCCTGAGTCACCCCCACAGTCATACCTCGATCCTTGAAGGAGCCGGTCGGGTTTTCTCCTTCGTGCTTGAGATAGAGCCGGTCCAGGCCCACCCAACCGGCCAGTCGGGGGCTGTGATACAGATTCGTATTCCCTTCCGGGCGGGAGACGATGGCCTGCTCAGGAACAGGCAGGATCAACTCGCGATAGCGCCACACCCCGCTGGCTTCCGGCAGTTCTTGCCTGCCCAGGCGACGGTCGAACAGAGCGGGCGACACCAGCTCCCGCAAAGCCTCCAGGTCGTGCTCCACATCCAGCAGCCCATCACAGTGGCAGGTGTAGTGGATTTCATCGGCTGGATAGGTGGCCTGACAGGCTATACATCGCAGACAATACCCCATGGTCACTGCACCACCTTCCCTCACGTTGGGGCCGAACGCAGAATGCTCTTCAGTGGGGCAACATCCTACCCTCGAAGGACCTGCCTGTCAAACCCCATCAAAGAAGCAGGGCCAATCCAGCAAGGCTCAAGAGGGCCACGGCATAGCAGGTTTGGGGGATGCCCAGCACCGGGATGAAGAGGGCGCTGGCCAGGAGCGCCCCCAGGCAGGCCCCCACCAGGTCCATGCCGTAGATCAGTCCGGCCACGCGGCCAACAGTCTCTGTCGAGTCGTCTCGCCTAGTCAGCTCCGCGGCCAGAGGGAAGTCGAAACCACCCAGAAAGCCGGCAAAGAGGGTCAGCAAGGGGAACATCCAGGCTGTGGCCCGGGTCAGAAGGAAGGGCATGGCCAGAGCATAAACCACCACAACTACCTGGGCCAGGAACAGGATACGGAACGGCAATGTCTTCGTGGTCAACAACGATGGATAATCGGGAACCTTGGGGAGATTTGCCTCACCCGCATTGAGCCGAAGGCGGCCGATGATCTGGTTCATGGTGGCCCCTCCCACCGCCGCCCCCACCATGAAGGCGGCCACGATGAGACTGAGCTGGTGGTAGACGTAGCCATGCAGGGCCTGGAAAGCCAGCAAGACGACCATCTCGATGGTCATCTCGGCCAAGCCAGTGAAACCGATCAGCGAGGGAATGGCATAGTAGCGCCGCCAGCGCAGGAGGAGGACCAGCCCCGCCAGGGGGATAACCAGCCACCACAGGCTCAGCACTGAGGCGGTGTTGAAAGCATCCCGCAGGCCAGCGTAGAAGAGGGAGATCCACAACACCATGTCGTAGTAGTAACAGATGGGCACCAGGTCGCGGTTGATCTTGATCTGCGGGAACCTCTCCAGGTTCAGACGCATCAGGGCGAAACGGTCTGTGGTGAAGATGTACTCTATGTAGGGATCGTTGACCCAACGGTTCTCGATGCCTCGTTCGTGCAGTCGCTGAGTGAGCAGGGTGTGATCCTCGCTGAGGGGGGCAGAGGAGGCCAGGAAGAAATTGTAGTCCCCCGGCAGGGCCATGACCGAGGGGAAGACCGCCTTCAAGGTATGGAAGACATTGGCGTTGCGACGGGCCAACTCCGGGCTCCAGTAGTTCTCGGCCGAGGGCACTCCCAGGGAGAGGATGCCGCCAGGGTTGAGGATGGCCTGCACCTCCCGGAAGAACTCCTCGGTGTAGAAGCGGTTGAGCTGGCCGGTATACGGCTCCGGCAGGTCCACGATGATGACGTCGAAGGAGCGCTTACTCTGTTTCACGTAGAGGCGGCCGTCAATATGGGCCAGGGTCACCCGTGGATCATCCAGCACGGCAGCCTCGTCGGGCGGCAGGTGCTCCCGCGCTGCCTGGATGAGCAGCGGGTCCAGCTCGACGTAGTGCACCTCCTCTACAGGATACTTCAGGATCTCCCGCAGGTCGCCCCCCGCCCCGCCGCCGATGAGGAGCACACTCCTGGGGTCTGGATGCTCCAGCATGGGAAAGTGAACCACCTCCTCGGGGAAGGTGCCCTGCGTCTCGAACATCATTAAGCCATTCTCGAAGAAGATGCGCTGCGTGGCCCGGCCCAGAATGACCAGCCGGCCGTAGATGGAGTCCTGGCTGAAGATGATGTCCTGATACTGCCAGCCCAAAGTGGCCTGGTGCAACCTCGATCCCAGGGGCACGGAAAAGATAAGCAACATCCCTGCGCCCAAGAGAAGAGCAAGGGAACTCCGGGAAACTGAGGGAACTAAAGGGAACTTCCCCTCTGAGTTCCCCTGAGTTCCCCGTAGTTCCTTCCAGACCCTTCCTGCTATCGCCAAATTGACCGCTCCGACCCCCAGGGCGATCTGGAAGGGATCGAGGAAGCGGACGAGGAGGAAGCTGAAGAGGGCACCGCCGAGGGCGGCCCCCCACCCTTCGTAGACGTAGGCCCGGCCCACCGTTCCGCCCCGGGCGGCCAGCAGGCGGCTGCCGAGGGTGAACTGGAAGCCGAGCAGGAGGCACAGCGGGGCCAGAATGATCGCGATGGCCCCCACCATAGTGCCGAAGCTGACGAAGGCTCCTGGTGTTATGTCGAGAATAGTTCTGATGGCGCGGGTGAGGAGGATCTCCAGAGGGAGCAGGAGAGCGGCCAGGGCCAGACCGGCGGTGAACCCTCCGAGGCCCAGCGGTCGTTGGTCAGCCAGACGCCCCAGCCCCCAGGAGCCGACCGCCCCCCAGATGAGCCAGGCGGCCAGGATGATGCCGAAGACCAACTCGTTGCCGTAGAAGACGGCCACCAGCTCCCGCATCAGCACCACCTGGCCGATTATCGAAGTGAAGCCGAGAACACCTAGAGCAAACCTCATTTACCTACCCAAAACGTGGCTTGCAAATGATCTCTTTGATGCGCATGTCGAAGAAAGTCTGAGCATTGGTTGGTTTCAAAACGACGGCTGTGTCGGCGCCGTGGCCGGTGCCGGCGATGGCGATGACCTCCCCGTCGGTGCGGATCAAGCCCGCGTCGGCGGCCATGAGGGCGATCTCGCAGACCACCTTCATCCCTTCACCGAAAATGCGCAGGGTGTAGGCCATGATCTCATCCACCTCGTAGGTGCCCAGCTTCTTGCGCACCGCCCGGCCCACGCCGCCGAAGGCATGTTGGCAGGTCAGGATGCGGGCGCTCAGGGCCAGAATGGCCTCCCGATTCTCTTCGGTCAACTCCTGCTCATTGGGCTGGCGGAAGCCTGTGGAGTGGCTGACGACGATGAGATCGTACCCCTGAAACAGCTCCGCCGCCTTGCGGCCCGTCTCCCCCCAGGTCGAGGCTACCACGACCTGCTGGATGCCCAACTCCTCGGCCCGCTCCCTGGCCAACTGAAGGGTGCGCTCCGTGTTCCTCTTCCCCGGCTTCTCAAAGTAGACGGTACGAGTAACGATCTCTGACATCCTTGCCCTCCTCGTTTCACTTTAGCTTAGCCCAGCCATCCGCTTACCTATCCGCTGCCTTCTCTCCAAACACCTCCACGGTGAAGACGAAGAGGTATGCCCCCTCCCGCCAGGCATCCTCCGGCAAGCCGGCCTTAAGGCAGACCTGACGCAAGTACTCCTCCCGATCCCAACCCTCCTCGGCTGCCACCTGGGGCAACAAAACCCCCTGCCTCTCCCCCTTGACGATGATCAGGCCGTGACGGCCAACCTCAATCTCGTCAACGTCGCCGATCGGCCTGATGGGCGACAGGACCGATATCTCTATCTCGATCTCATCCAGTTCGTCAGGGGTTACCGGCCGGAAACGGGCGTCGTTCACCGCGGCAGAGATGGCTGAATACTGGACGGTGAGATAGAGTGGACTTTGGCTGACCAGACGGCCAATGCAGCCGCGCAACTGACCCTTCTTCTCCAGGGTGACAAAGGCCCCTCTCTGTTGAAAGAGGTTGGGATCGGTCACGGAAGCCGGGGGCACGGTGCCCGTCTCCAGAAACTGGCTGATGGTCTGCCGGGCCAGACTCAAGAGCGTCTCCTGCTCATCTGAGTCCAGGGGAACAGGTTCCGACGGCGGCTCCGGTGGCTCTGGAAAGGTGACCGGCTGCGGTTCGTACGCCCCTTCAGCGTGCCATAGCATCACCGCTCCGTAGCCGACGACCTGAGAGCGGTCGCCAAAAGGGGAATCGCCTGAATTGGCATAGCCAAGCACCGTGGCCTGGTTAGCCCCCAACTCCCTGGCCACCGTCATGGTGGTCAGCACCGCCCCCTGGCTGCAGAGGCAGGTGACCAGTTGGGGGATGCCCTGTCCCACACTCTTCATCATGGCCGCCATGAACTGCTCAGGCTGCAAAGTTTGCAAGGCAGACAGGGTCGCCTGATCAACGCGCAGGGCGTCCTCATAGGTAGGATAGTGAGACATGTCGGAACTGCCGATGATGAGGGGGTGCTTTCCGGCCAGGGCCTTGACCAAAGCCTCACTTAGCACCTCAATGTTCCTCAGCGAAGGGTCTCTGATGACGATGGGCACCATCTTGAAATGATCGTAGATCCTTTGCAGGAAAGGCAACTGATTCTCGACCGGATGCTCGTCGGTGAAAGCCTCCCGGTCAAACTCGATCCTTTCGTCGGCGGCCACCAGTGCCTGAGCCACCTCCTCATCAATGGGCACCAGGCCCAGGGGGGTCTCAAAGACACCAGCGGCGTAGACGGAGATAGGGACACTGCCGTTGCCGGAGTGGGTGTCCCCGATGATGACGATGAGATCGTAGTCCACCCCCTCAAGCTGCCTGTAGGCCCGGGCAGCTACCCCTCCGGAGTAGATATACCCGGCATGAGGCACCAGCAAGGCGATGGGCTCCCCTTCTGGGTGGGCAGGGCCGCCCCCTACATCAGCCTGGGCCAGGTAGGTATCCACCATGACCGCCAGCTTCTGCGGGTCGGCCGGGTACCAGCGTCCAGGGCCGCTGGCCTGGCGCACCTCGCTGTAGGAGACAGTTTCCGCCGGCCATGGCATGGTAGTAGCCGTCTCCTGAGGAACAGCGGCCGGCGTGCCCCCGGCAGGTCCACAGGCGCAAAGCAGCACACAGGTAGCACTGTGTACCAAGGCTCTGACAGCCAGCGAGAGTTTCACCGCCACCTCTCAACCACTAGGCCATACGCCGGGGATAGGGTTGCCGCAGAACTTGCACTTCCCATTGACCAGATGATACTGCATCACGGCAAAGCCCATGCGGTAGATGAGCAGGTTGCCACAGTTTGCACAGTAAGTGTGGTTGGCCGGGTGACCAGGCACATTGCCGATGTAGGCGTAGTTGATCCCTTCCTCTTTAGCGATGTCATGAGCCCGCTCCAGGGTCTCCACCGGCGTGGGGGGCAGGTTCTTGAGTTTGTATTGAGGGTGAAAGCGATTCAGGTGAGTCGGCACATCAGGCCCCAGGTTGTCCATGATCCAGCGGCACAATCCCCGTAGCGCATCCTCGCTGTCGTTCAAGGTGGGCACAACCAGGTTGACGATCTCTAGGTGAACCCCTTCCTTCTGGATGGTCTTCATCGCCTCCAGAACCGGTTGCAGGGTGGCAAAGCAGACCTTCTCATAGAACTCCTCGTCGAACCCCTTGAAGTCAATCTTGATGGCATCCACGGCTCGGCAAAGTTCCCTCACCGGGGCTGGATTCATGTACCCGGCGGAGATGACCACGTTCCTGATCCCCTTAGAACGAGCCAGGCGAGCCGTGGTCAACATGTATTCATAGAAAGCTGTCGGTTCGGAGTAGGTGTAGGCGATAGATTGGCATTTTTGGGCCAGGGCATAGCCTACCACCTTCTCCGGGGGCAGGTCATAGTTGGTCGTCTCCTCGGGTGGGAATTGGGAGATGGTCCAGTTCTGGCAGTAGAGGCAGTGCAGGTTGCACCCGGCTGTGGCGATGGAGAAGGCGGAGCTGGTAGGCAGGTAGTGGTAGAAAGGCTTCTTCTCGATGGGATCAATATGTACCGCGCAGGGGTTGCCGAAAACCATAGTGTAGAGCTTGCCATTCTGGTTCTCCCGCACCAGGCAGTCGCCGCGATGCCCCTCGGAGATAACACACCTCTTAGGGCAGAGCTGGCATGTGACGTAGTTGCCGTTGTGGTCAACGTGACAATAGGTCACGCGCGACGGTTCGTAGGTGCCATGGCACGACCCACAGTCCAGACTACCGCTCTCCTTGAGGCTGGTATAGTACATAGCCTCCCTGGAGTAGGGAGAAGCAGGGCCCGAGGCTGCACTGGCCGGAGCGGCCTCGGTGGTGCCAGCGCCAGCGGTGCACCCCAACTCCGACAAGATCGCCCCTCCACCCAGAGCGCAGAGGCTCAGACCAGCCATCTGTTTCATGAACCGACGTCGTGTGATCTTTTTCATCGCTTCACCTCCTCAGTAGACATGCAGGCTCTCCAAACCGGCCCATCGGGCCAGGGTGCTCATCCCCAGAAAGGTGAAGAGCACCACCACAAAACCACCAATAGCCATGATTGCCAACGGTCTCCCCCGCCAGCCCTTGATCACCCGGGCGTGCAGGAATAGGAGGTAGACCAGCCAGGTGATCAGCGCCCAGGTCTCCTTGATATCCCAGCTCCAGTAGCTGCCCCAGGCCACCTGAGCCCAGATTGCTCCGGTGATGATCACCACCGTCATCCAGGGGAAGCCGTGGGCGACGGCCCGCCAGGTGATGAGGTCTATTCTTTCCGGCTCAGGGAGCCTGGCGGCAAAGCCACGGTTTGTCCCCCTGGCCAGGCTCATCAGGCCAGCAGCCGCGGCCACAGCAAAGGCACCGTAGGCGAAGGCGGAGCTCCCCACGTGCAGTTGGAGCCAGATGCTTTGCAGAGCCGGTAGCGGCGGCCGGACAGCTTTGTCCCCGGCTGGGAGGTACCATAGAGCATAACTGGCCAGGAGGAAGGCAATGGGCAAGACGAAAGCACCGGCGGCTTTGGTAGCAAAAGTGCGTTCCAGAGCCAGGTAGACAAAGAGGATACCCCAGATGAACACCAGCAGGAACTCATAGCTGGTGGTTAAAGGCCACTGCCCGGCCTCGATCCCTCGCCAGGCCAAAGTGGCGGTCATGGCCACCAACCCGGCCATGCTGACCACAGTTGCTGCTCGATCCACCCAACCACTTCCCCTGGCCAGGCAAGCTACGTAACTGAGAGCGGCCAGGCCAAGGCAGACCCAGGCCACGACGAAAAGTCCGTTTGCGTCGAATGGCATTGAAGTGCCCTATCCTTCCCTCTCAATTCCCTTACCGATCTCCTTTGATAGGGCGGCGAAGCGACGGGCCAGATCCTCCCGCCGCTCCCTCTCCGCTAACCCCACCAGCCGTATCTCCCCAGCGGCTGTCATCCTGGCCCACAGGCGATGATGGGGGAAGTAGAAGGAGAGAACCAGACCGCCCAAAAGGAGGAAACTAGCCAGGATGACCGGACTGAAGCTAGGGTCATTGACCGCCATCAGGACGGTGTAGCGATCGAGAACGAAATCGAATCGAGCGCCGGGCAGCTCCAAAGGATGCCCTGGTTCAACGGTGTCGGCGAAGAAGGAGTGAGCCTCACCCCGGTGGAAAGCCCGTACGAAGAGAGAGAAAGGCTGCGCCTGGTAGACCATCCCCAGGGTCAGGTTTTGTGAGGGGACGCTAATCTCCTCCTCGCCTCCTCTGCCCATCAGGTTCAGGACCACCTCACCGGCCGGTGACCCTTCAGGGTTGACCTGCAAAGGGACGGGTTGTCCCGCTGAATCAGATGCCGAGATCCGGAGGGCTGGGCCATAGGAAGCCAGGTAGAAAGTCACCCCCCGGTAGGTCAAGGGATGGTTCACCCGCACCGTCTGCCGCACGACCTCCTTTCCCTGTTCCAGGACCGTCAGGTGACCGATGTAGTCCTGGGGCGACCCGTCGAGATAGCGTTTGATCTCAAAGCCATCGTTCCTGACCTGAAACCCTTTCCCATGCCCAACCTCATAGACCTGCCCTGGCCCGAGGGTTACCTGATTCTCCCGCCAGCCAGCCCGCCAACCCCAGACGGCGCCCACCACGAGGATGACCAGGCTGATATGGGTCACCAGGGTCCCGAAGGGGGCAAAGCGATTGAGGTCGGCATAGAGATAGGAAGTATCCCCATCCTTCTCAACCCTCACCCGATAGCGCCGGCCTGACAGGATATCCACGACTACGCCTATGGTATCCTTCCTCAAGGGGGAAACCCAGGAAGCACGCTGAGAGGCTCTCTCGTAGAAGAGGTCGGGCATGCGAACCCTGGGTTTGGTGATGCTTTTCCAGATGGTATTGAAACGGTTGAGGGTGCAGACGAGGGTGTTGAGAAGGAGGGCGATCAGCAGCAAAGTGAACCAGGGGGAATCGAAGACCTGGAAGAGAGCGATGGCCTGGTAGAAGCCGGCCAGGGAACCATATTTGTCCTTGGCCGTTGCCAGCCACTGAGCCCGATCCTGTGGGTTCGCTGCTACTTCGCGCGGCATTTGGGGGAGCAGAGAACCGACGACCGCCAGCAGGGTGACGGCGATGATCAGAATCACTGCCAACTTGATTGAGCAGAAGAAATGCCAAAGCTTCCAGACCACTCCACGGGTCAGGAACGACTTGGAACTGGTCATCTCCTGTTTCCTCCCCCCGGCTCTCGGATAGACATGCGTCCCGGTGGGGTCGGCACCAGGCCTGAACGGGTCCTCACACCCACGGCCGAAAAATCGGTTCAAGACTGATTATATCACTTTTCAGACCTATTGACAACGATTAACAGAGATTTTAAATCAACAGGTTACAATCTATACAAGTGGTAATATCTATACACCTTATGCCTATTTGATTGCGAGAAACTGCCTACATTATCAATCAGATTTGTTAACCCAGCGTAAAGCATCTGTTAACGTTGTGTAAAATCTCCAGATACAGCCCAAGGTTCATCCGCCAACCTGCGGGAGGTTCCAACGCTTCCCGCGGATTTTAGCCAGACTCAAATCAAAAGAGTCTGGCTAAAACTTGTGGGAGTCGAGGCTTCAGCCGGTTTTATCCGCCTAAAGGCTCCACTCCTCCACAGATTTTAGCCACGCTCAAATCAAAAAGGCCCGTCGTCTCAGACGGACCTCTGCCTTACGGCGATGGCGCAGGTTACAGCGAAGCTTTTGGAGCACGACAGGTTTCCCAGGCTAGAGAGATCTCAGGGTTATCACTCCTCAAACCTGCGGGAGGGTTTAACACTGAGAGGATACTCATATTCTCTGGCCACCCTCACCATGGCCTCAATGTTCTGCGGTGGAGTATCTATGGGAACCTCGCACCCTGATCCCAGGATGAAGCCGCCTCCCGGCCCGGCAATGGAGATGCACTGCCTCACTTCCTTCTCTACATCCTCCACACTTCCAAAGAGAAGGGTCTGCACTGGATCCATATTCCCGATCAGGCACACCTTCGACCCGATCTTCCTCTTGGCCAGACCGAGGTTAACCTTGGCGTCAATAGCCACGATATCCGCACCGGTCTGGGCGTACAACTCCAGCACATGAGTGTTGTCGCCGCAGATGTGCAGGACGGTAATAGCCCCGGCCTCCTTCCAGGTGGCGAAGACCCTCTTCTGATAGGGAAAAGCGTACTTCTCGTACATAGTGGGGGAGATCATATCCAACGAAGCCAGAGAGTCTCCACACTGCACGATATGGGCCCCTGCCCTCAATTCCGCTTTCCCGAAGGCGATCACAGCTTCTGTTGCCAGTTCCAGCATGCGGTGAACTGCCTGGGGCTGAGCTCCCGGCAAGGAGTACTCTACCCTGGCCACCTCCCGAAGAAACCGCTCTGTACCGATCAGATAGGAGGCCAAAGCGAAAGGCCCCGTGCCAGGCACCCGTATGGCCACCTCCTGCCCGACCTGACTGGCGACGATCTCTATCGCCTCCAGAAAGACGGGCATTCGCCCATCAGATTCGGGGTTTGGAACCTTTAGATCGAACACTTCCTCAGGCTCCTCAAGCGGCGGCTGTACCAGGGAGGGGACATCATCCTCGGGGATGTGGGTTCGACAGCCGAAACCCTCAGCCAGGTAGTAATTGTCACAATCGGGGAAGATGATGTCCTGCTGATACCGTTCCCAGGCTGCCAGTTGCGCCTCAGCCATCTTCCGACCGCTGGTACAATAGCTGGATACCGGCATATTGGCCACCCTGGCCGTACAATTTGCCAGGTAGGGGCCGACGGGAACCGTGTCAGGTTCCTTGAAGGTCACAGCCTTCCTCACCCTTTCAAGCGAAGTCAGAGGCATCTCTACACCATCTCAGTTCCGTCACGACTTCTGAGAACTCGCCTTGAGGTGTTCATGCAAGAATTGCTGCACGTCGCTCCAGTAATCTCCCACTTCAAAGAACATGCGGTGGCCATCGTCCTGATAAGGGGGGTAGCGGAACGAAGCCTATCCTGAGCGTGGCCGCTTGTCCTGAGCCTAGTCGAAGGGAAGGGTAATCTCCTGCCTGCTTGGTAGGGGATTGCTTCGGCGCTCCGCGCCTCGCAATGACGTTTGACGTGGAATGTGACGCGGTCGAGAACAGATCATGTACTGGGGTCTACGACGCGCCCAGCAAACAGGATGGCACCGGTCTCGATGTCACGAATGATGAAGATGAAGGGGCGATCAACGGTGACCTCAACAGGCTCCTCCGGCATCGCTAACCTCTCCATCACCACCGCGGTGGCCGCTGCTGCCTCTGTGCCCGCTTCATCCACAGAGACGAAGGCTTTGTGGATCACCTCGGCGATGAACAGGTCGCGGCTGCCAGTCATTCCAGAGAAGTCCGCAGCTCCAGTGAAGGCAACCGGCATACCCATGGCTGCCAGAGCCTCTCTTAGACTGAAATCCGATTCGAATTCGTATTTAGGCATGGTCAGGGAGACCCGCCTGCCTGCCAGGCCCTTCAGGATGGCATCCACCCGCCCGGCGCCCAGCGAGCCTTCAAAGGCCTCAAAGTGACCTGCCTCGGGAAGCAAGATCACCATCGAGAGCTCCTGGCCGTCGTAGGGCAATTCGACCGCCTGATACCCCTCACCTTCGACGTAAGGGAAGGTCTCTGCCTGTCTCATCATCGGCACGGTGACCTGGCCGCCGTCAAGCAGGTAGAAAGTGCCATCATCGGTTTGGTCCGGGTCGAAAGGTTCGGCCCACGCGGCGTTGAAGTAGATGGCGTTGGTGAGGACCAGCCGCGTCATTGCGTCAATGACACCCTGCGGAATCAGGTCTTCTATCCTGCCCTCCGTCTGGTCGCTGACCCAATCGTTGATGGTCACGCGGGACTCTTCCGGTGCGTTCACGAAGTCCAGCAATCTCAGCCCGGCTCCATAGTTCTCAGCCAGCACGTCGAGGAATTCGGAGAGGAACGGATAGCCGGTCTGGCCCCAGATAGCATTAACGATGTTCAGCCGGAAACCTTCGCTATCCTTGCCCTTGGCCCCTTCACCGCGGCGGGCCAGTTCGAGGTCCAGGCCGTTGAACGCCGGATGCAGACGGTCTCCCGAGAGGGTGAAGTGGAGGGCATCCGCCATCTGCTGTGCGGTCTCAGCGCGAGCGCCAGCGTAGGTCATGGCCAGCGCCAGCGAGATGCTGTAGGGAGAGTAGAAGAGATTGCCGTTGTCCTCTCTGAGGACCTGATAGAGGTCGAAGGCGAAGGCACTGTTTCCTTTGACCAGATCGGCCAGATCAGAGGCGGTCACATCGGCTGAAGTCACCCGCTGCTTTTCCGACCGTACGATCTCCCTCATGGCCACCTCCATTGAGGTAGCCGTTGGGACTTCGATGGGCTGGGCTGTGGTTGGCCCGCAGCCACTCAGGATCAACGCACTGAGAACGAGTACCAATCCCGGAGTGCCCCATACGGGGTGCAAAATGGACAGCCTACTTTTCACTTTTTGCCTCCTATTCCCAGTCTTCCTCAAATCGGTTTCCATCTTGTAGACGGATTGAGGGCCAGAAAAGTTCCACTTCACTCTGGAGGCCTGTTGCTATCTCCTCAATGCTTCCAGCAATGACCTGTCATGGCCGATGTTGTTGAAGCGAATAACCAAACCCAAGAGTAACCGCGGGAATAATCAGGTACGTCAGTCCAATGTCCATCATGTAGTCGGCAAAGGACATCTTCATTGGGCCCTCCATGAAGAGCAAAAGGTCTAGGACGATGTTGATATTGCTGATTCGTCCTCGTCCATCTCGTCCTCAAAGTCAGTTCTCCAAAACTGAACTGCGTTTTCGATATACGGCCAAACGTTCTCAGGTATCGCCTCTTCTTCGAGAATCCCATGTACGACAGCATATGCCACCAACATATGCACGGACCCACTGTTGTACCGTTTGTACAGGTCTCTCAACGGCCCTGTGTCGTACTGATGGACTATGTGGCTCAGTTCTCCCGCGCTTATTCTGTTGTCTCTCCATTCATCGAATTTCTTCGCCAGTTGCGCCAGTTCCCTTGCCAACTCATTCTCGTGTGCTTGAGTGGCCAGTTCCCTGAGTTGTTTCTTGATTCGTTTTGGAAATTGTTGCATAGGTTTGGCTCCCTGCTCACGGCCCTGGGACTCGAGCCGATTGCCCTCCAAAACGGCGCACCCACCCCGCCAATGCAGACACGCCTAACGCCGTCGGCAACGCCAGCAACGCTCCTTCGTTAACCACCTGACTGAAGGTTTGCCACGTAAAGGCGAAGTCAATCGTCCCCCCAAACAATAGGTTGAGTCCTAGCACCCCTCCAGTCATCACACAGCCAGCGACGAAGGCTGCGAAGAGGCCGTGCAGTCCACCTAACCGCTTTACCCAGCCCGCCACTACTGCGGCCACGCCTGCCTCCATCAGCGCGGCCAGCGCCACCTGCCCGATGTAGTACATCAATTTGAACTGGTCGGTGGTTGCCGTGGCCTCAGGCACAGTAAGACGCACCGCGACACGAAGGACCAGTAACACCACGCAAAAGGCTAGACCACCTGCCAAGCCAACAGTCAGCGCTAGGCCGGGGCGGAGTGGGGCCTGGCGCGGCAGCGTCAGTGGCTGGGGCGTCGGATCGAGAAACGCCCAACTTGATCCAGGGGCCGAAGCCACCCGCTCGCGCCAAAACCAGGCAGCTAGCGGAAAGGCCCACAGGCTGATCAGTACCAGGAAAGTGAGAGGGTGTTGAACTAGAAGCCAGACAACGCCGAGAACACCGTCGAAACTTGAGAGGAGCGAGGGGAGAATGACTCTGACGTCGCGGATAAGGAAGAGCAGTCCGAACCACACAGCCAGCAGTACACCGGCGACAGTCAAACCCACGCCGTAGGCCAGGCGCGGCGAGCGACCGGTCGCAGCCACTTCCAGCCAGACCGAGGCCCCGGCCGCGACCCAGCGGAAAAAGAAAAACAGGCTGGCCAGCAGCAGAGCACTCCAGAGGATGTCGAAGCTGGACAGGGACACTAGGCCAATCAGGTCAGTCTGTCCAGAAACCTGGTTCACCTCGATGAAGCTGCTGAATGACAGGGTCTGACCCAGGATGAAGCCCAATGCCAGACTGAGGCCCAGGTGGCCCGCACCACGCGGCACTCCACCCTGCGCCAGGGTCGCAAAGGTGGCGCGCCAGGATCCCAATCCCACCACGCCGACTGCCAGGGGCGTAAAGATCAGTGCCGCCACTAGCGGGGCAAGGATGTCCTGAGTGCTCGTGAGCAGCGACAGCAGAGTGACTATGTTGGCGAAGGCGATGGTGGTGGCAATTCCCGTCCCGAAGGCATCCCAGAATCCCATGCGAAACAGCCCGCGTGTGTCATCCAGCACCTGGCGACGCTGGCTCGGGTCGGGGTGGACTTGCAACGTTGTCCGCCAGCGGCCTACCTTTGGCTGAGGGAGGGCCTCCAGCACGCGGCTGAGGGCACCCGCTGGGTCATCCCACACCGAGGCGCGCACATCGGCGTACATTTCACGGACACGCAGCACGGCGTTGCGGGTCAGATAGACCAAACCAGTCAGGACGAGCACGCGCCAGCCCAGGTCGAAAAGGTAGCTCCAGGCGCCACCGAACAGGAGGCTCACGATCAAGGGAAGCAAGGCGGCGACCACGAACGCCTGCCAGATGGCCACGGTGAAGTAGGTCTTGTTCACGTCACCGTTGCGCAGGTGGGCCAGTTCGTGCAACATCACCGCACGGAAGGCCGGCCGGTTGGTGTAGAACTGCGTAACCAAACCGCCGGTCAGGGCCACGTAGTACCGCCCCAGGCGGCCAAAGGCCAGCCCACTGCTCGCCGGGTTAAGCGGGTTCCACACAAAAACCGGGGGGCGGGACAATCCGGCCTCACGGCACAGGTCCGCTAGATAAGCCACTACGTCGGGCGCGTCTTCGGCACTGAGGGGCACCAGTCTAGAGCGCCAGATCTTCCGGGCCGGCAAGAACCAGTAGATCAGGCCAGCCACAATCAGCAGCAGCGCCACACCGCCGATGATCCAGGCCGCCTGGATTCGATCAACTGGTGCAATGCACTGATTGAAAGCGACATTTTGGGCGAAGGGATCGGTAGGGTGAGCGGCGCTGGCCGCGTCCCAACATCGTACATAGGTGCTGAGCGCGTGCTCCCTGTTGGCGGGGAAATCGAAGTACACCCAGTTGTAGATGAAGGCACTAGCACCGAGGACGGAGACGATGAGTAGTGCGAAGCGGAAGTCTGTGGACGAGGGGAAGACAAAGGGGTTCAGGCGCGGGGCACGGGCGCCGGTTTGCGAGTCGGTAGCCATAGAAAGCCTCCAGTTGTCTACGCCCGCTAAGTGGAAGGCAAAAAGTCCCGATGGATTCAGTTGTCAGGAAGTATCAGGTCTCCAACCAAGGAGTCAGCCAACAGTTCTGCCTGGGACTCAGAGAGATTGAGTTGGCGGGCCTTCTCCAAGGCCAGTTCGCGAACCTCCTCCAACTGTTCAGGTGTCAGCGGGGGCGGTGATGGCGGTTCCTCCTTCTCTTTGTCCTTCTTCTCCTCCTCGCGGCGGAACTTCTTGAACACCTTCTTGACAGCGTCATCAATCAGTTCCTCGCTTTCCTCTTCGACAGATTCTTTGACCTCCTCCGCAACAAACTCGACCACTTCGCTGGCTACGGCCAAGGCAACGGGCGTCAAGAAGGTCGCGGCAGCAGCCAGGCCAAAGCCGAGCATATCGTCCTTTCCAGCCCCACCTTTGAGCGCCTTTTCGGGGTCTTTGAAATACACTTCGCTGGTTGCCCGGAAGAGAGGCAACTCCTGCGGAGCAGTCTGAGCTACCAGCTCACGCGCCACGTTTGCGATAAGTTGATTTTTGGTTGAGTCGGTCATCGCTGTTTCCTCCTTTGAGAAGTGTGTTCAGCAGATTATTACTCCATTATAGACGCATTCCGTATATGACACAAATCTTGCACGCGATGCGCATATGACGGGATCGAGGCCACTCTCTGCTGCTATGGACCGTTGTAGACGAAGCGCACCGCATCGAAAGCGATGTACCGTGACAGGTACGGCTCGTAGGTCACATCGGCCAGGGAAACGTATTCCCGGCCATTGGCGGCAAAGTAGTAGGTACCCAAAGTAACCCACTGGTTGGCGTAAGCATACTGATTGATCCGTCGCAGGCTGTACACACCGGCGTGATAGACCCAGTACCTGGCCTGGCGGGTGGTGTTGTAGGCCCCGGGTATGTACACGGAGACCTCATAGGTGCCAGCCCGAGGAAGGGTCGGGTACCACCTAGCCCAGTTGTAGTTGTACCTGACACGCTGGTTGTTCAGAGTCCAGAACATATGCCCCCGGTACCCGTAGTTGACACCATGCCAGCCCGTCCATGAGCCCCACTTGGTGAAACCGGGGTCCCGGTCGTCAACAATGATGGTTACCGGGTCCACAGGAGTGGGGGTCGGTGTAGGGGTGGGGGTAGGAGTCGGTGTCACGGGGGAAATCCAGCTAAATTCGCGGTGCAGGGTTGCCACCGCCCCTCCCATATTTTCGTAGTACTCCATCCTGATAAAGTGATTTCCGGCCGGGATGTAGCGCGTGGCCGTATAGGTCGTAGGAGGGTGATCATGCCACTGGTCAATGAGCAGGTCGCCATCCACCCAAAGCCTCACTCCATCGTCGGTGGTAGCATAGAAGGTATGGTATCCTGAGGCGTTATAGTAAGACCATTTGCTCCACCGCACGGAGAAATGGTCGGCATTGACCCCCGAGCCCGGTGCACCTATCCCCCAGTAGAAGTTGATTCTGGAATCGTTCCTGGTAAAAGCAGGTGTGCCGGCCAGGTATTGGTTGTTGTAGTACTCCCCGGTCCAATACTGATCAACCCCTACTATGGCCCACTCAAGCCTGGCCGTAGCCCCGCCGGTGTGCTCATAGTACTCCATCTTCACATAGTGGTATCCCTGGCTAAGATAGATGGTGCCAGTGCGCGTGGTTGCCCCCTGGTCATACCAATAGTCAATGACAAGGGTACCATCAACCCAAACCCTTACCCCATCGTCTGTCCTGGCCGAGAAATTGTAGCTTCCAGCCGGGCTGAAGTACACCCACCTCGTCCAGCGCACGGAAAAATTGTCGGCCCCAATGCCTGGGCCGGGTGAGCCTGAGCCCCAGTTGAAGTTGATGGTTGAATCATCCCTGACCAAGACCGGGCTGCCGCTCAGTGTACGGTTGTTGTAGTACTCCCCTGCCCAGGCTGGATTGACAGACAGCGGTGAAGCCCAGACCAAAGGAGCACCGGCAACCACTATGGTGATCAACACTGCCAGCCCCAGCACCTTCCCTGGAAAAGAAACCTGTCCTCTCATGGCTATTCACTCCTCATCATAAAATACGAAAGCCCCACGTCACCCTGGCTGCCTTGCCAAGTGCGATGGGGCTTTCAACTTCTCAGCCAAAGTCTACCACCGAGCGCTGAGGATGTCAAGATTTCCCTCGTCCCAGAACTCCTTTATGCTTCACCCTCCCTCCAACCCAACTGCCGACAGATTCATTATCTTTACACCTTCCCACCTATTCCTCCATCATCCTCAAGAACGCCTCCACCACCTGTGGGTCGAACTGCGTGCCGGCGCAGCGCCGCAGTTCCTCGATGGCCTCCTCCCGTGTCTTCGCCTTGCGGTAGGGGCGGTCGGTGGTCATAGCGTCGTAGGCATCGGCCACGGCGATGATCCGTGAGGCCAACGGAATCTTCTCCCTCTTCAGCCCGTCCGGATACCCCGTGTACTTGAAAACGTAAAGGGTTATGACCCCCTGGCCCCTGGCCTTTTCTTCCAGCTTCGACCATTCCTTGGGCACCTCACCCGGGCCACACCCTGCCGCAAGCAAGGCTAACGAGCACAGGACTGCAGCAGCACCCAGGATTGCGCACGTTTTACACCCCACGCTTCACTCCTCCCGTCCCATCACCAGCAGATCATCCGTCACAGGTGTCAGCCCGACCGCTTTCAGTTAGGCGCGCAGTTGCCGGATCACCCCCTACTGACCCTACCTCCCCAAGTTTGCATAATCACCTTAAGCGCTTCCTCCTGGTTCCGCCCATAGCACTCGTGCAGAAATAATATGGGTCTGGCTAAAATCTGTGGAGGAGTGGAGCCTTCAGGCGGATAAAACCGGCTAAAGCCTCGACTCCCACAAGTTTTGGCCACGCTCAAATAATATGCCCATTGCGTCCTGACTTTGCCTTTGTAAATTAGATCAAATGCGGGAAGTTATTATTGCACGAGTACATAGCAAAGCCGTAGGAATCATGGTGGCCGATGTCAGACGGAGACGACGACTCACCGTGGTGCGGGAATGGCTGAACCCCGACAAGTCCAGCACGTAGCTGGCAGCATGGACCGGCGGGAACTGGGCGTCAATGAGACCTTCCAGGTAGAGCCCGGCGCTCTGCCAACGTTCCTGAAGCGCATCGAAGGTATACCTATCCCACTTCACATTGTTCTGAAGGCCATAATGCCAGAGCCGTGCCTCAATGGTGTCTAGGGGGGCAAGGGGATACCAGAAGTGAGGATAGAGCACTATCACCCGACCGCCGGGCTTGAGCAGGGGGCGGATTATTGCCGCGCCGTCCCACAGATCGAAGCGCCCCATGCCCCGATAGCTGAACACGACATCAAAGACCTCCAAGCCTACGGGGAAAGCCGGTGCGCTCAGATGACGACTGACCAGTCCGTAGTGATAGATGGCTGCATTGGTCAGTCCGTAGGTAGATAGCCCGCGCCCCCCATGCTGTGGTGAGTAGCCTGCTTCGATGCCGATCACACGCCTTGCCCGTTCGGCCAGGGCGATTGTTGAGCCTCCAAGCCCGCAGCCAACGTCCAGGACATCTTCGTCGCCCACGAAAGTGTAGCACCCCAGCGATTCCAGCCGTGCCAGGAACCGACGACGGTGATACAGACTCTCTTCCATCCGAGCCCACTCCCCGGAGGATAGATGACCCCTCGCCCGTGGGGGAGGAGGTAAGCCAAGGGTATGGAGCCACTGGTTGAAATCAGTCTCTTTCGAGAGGTTTCCTTGTACCATGTCGCCGGGAGAACATCTCCTCAGTTGCCTGAGACAGGTGAAACTGCCGAACCTACGGTCTCTACCCGTCGCCAACGTGGGTAGAAGGTGTTGGACACACAGTCAATGAGGAGTAAAAAACCCCGCAACAAGCCGCGGGGTTCTTTACTTGACGCGCCTGGAGGGATTCGAACCCCCGACCTGCGGATTCGAAGTCCGACGCTCTATCCGCTGAGCTACAGGCGCACAATTAGCTAATGGCAAATGGCGTATGGCTTATGGCAATTCTTAACGTCGGTTCACCTCGGCCACGCTTACCACCTCTACTTGATTATTGTATCACAGAAGCAGGTTTTGGACAAGATTGACCAGGCCACGGTTGTGTGATAATATGGCTACAGGGGGCTCGGTCGGGACTTCGTCGTGAGCCCTTCGTCCCGCAGTTCGTCCCGCTCACTGCGGGGCTCAGTCGAACGAGACCTTCGCCCATCTTGACAACTGTCTGCACCGGAGAGGGTAGGAGAGATGGCAGTCAGGTTTCATGCGCTGGATCGGTTGCTGGCAGAGGACAAGGGGAGAGAGGTAAGGAAACAGGCTCTGGCCATTCTGACCGCCGGGTTGGAGGCGGCTGATCCCACCGCAGCCATCAGGAGCCAGGTGCACCGGGAAGAGGGGACCCTCCAGGTGGGGCCATGGCGCTATAACCTCAACCAACACCAGCAGGTGATGGTCACCGGCGGAGGCAAAGCCAGCGGAGCTATGGCCCTGGCCATGGAAGGGATCCTGGGCCCTTTTCTTTCAAAGGGGTTTGTAAACGTAAAATATGGCTATTCGGCCAAGACGGAGAAGATCAAAATTCAGGAGGCGGGGCATCCCGTCCCGGACCAGGCCGGAATAGATGGCACCCAGCGCATAGTCAATCTCCTGAGAACTGCCGGAGCAGAAGACCTGGTGATCTTCCTCATCTCAGGCGGTGGGTCGGCCCTCATGGTTCTTCCCAGCCAGGGAATCACCCTGGATGACATGCAAACTCTGACCAATGCCTTGCTGCGCTGCGGCGCAACCATCAACGAGATCAACGCTGTGCGCAAACACCTCTCGCAGATAAAGGGCGGGCAACTGGCCCGCCTGGCTCACCCGGCCGAGTTGCTTTCCCTCATCCTCTCAGATGTGGTGGGCGACCCCCTGGAGGTTATCGCTTCCGGGCCCACCGCACCTGATCCTACCACCTTTGCCCAGGCCTACGAAGTACTGGCCCATTATCAGTTGCTGAACGATATCCCCTCTTCCATCCTTCAACACCTTGAAAGAGGGTGTCGGGGAGAGATTGCGGATACGCCCAAAGAAGGAGATCCTGTCTTCAGCAGAGTCCACAACCTGATCGTGGGCAGCAATGAGAGCGCAGCCACCGCTGCTGTGGAGAAAGCCCAAGAACTGGGTTTTAATACCTGCCTCCTCTCCACCTTTGTGGAAGGAGAGGCCCGAGAGGTGGGCAAGGTCCTGGTCGGGATCGCCAAGGAGATAGTCCACCGTGGCCAGCCCGTACCTCGCCCGGCCTGTATCGTAGCGGGCGGCGAGACCACGGTCACTGTCAGCGGGGACGGTCTCGGCGGGCGCAATCAGGAACTGGCCCTCTCTGCTGCCCTGGCCCTGGAAGGGATTGACGATGTGCTCATCGTCAGCTCCGCCACCGACGGCAGCGACGGACCGACCGACGCCTGCGGGGCAATGGCCGATGGCCAGACGGTGGCCCGGGCCCGCAGATTGGGCCTGGATGCACGCCGCTACCTGGCCAACAACGACTCCTATCACTTCTTTCAGGCTCTGGGAGACCTCATCGTCACTGGCCCCACCAACACCAACGTCAATGACCTGATGTTTATCGTTGCAAAATGAAACAGATTTTGATATACTAAAGCACGTTGAGAGCGGGGTGCTCACAATTTAACAACATTTGCGAAGAGGCTGGAGGGAAGCGCCATGAATGAAACAGTGGCTACCATACCACATCGGGACATGGATCTCGCCATCCTGATGAGTGAGCTCGCTACGGTGGCAAACCAATCGCTGGACCTCTCAGAGACCCTGGAAGTGAGCATGGACAAGATACTGGAAGTCATAGGCTGCGACACAGGGTGCATGGTGCTGCTTGAGGTTCCGAGGCGGAAGGTCAGGGTTGGGGCTCCTCGTCGCATTGAGCAGGCATTGGTTGAGAACCTCGAAGCCATGGAACTGGATGACGAATCCTGGCGTATCCTTGAAGACCCCTATGAGGGTCTGTCCATCATCTCACATCTGGCCGATGTGGTAAAACAAAAAGCAAAGGATGCAGGGCTCTCGTCTGTGGTGATTCTGCCTTTACAGGCGAAGTCGAAAGAGCTGGGCCTTGTTCTCATCGTCAACGGTGATGAGCCGGTGGTCCGATCCCGCAGCTTTGATCTGCTGGCTGCTATTGGGACCTTGGTCGGCACGGCTGTTGAGAACGCAAAGCTGCACCAACAGTTGGCAGCCACCGAGAAGGAGCTTCTACAACGAAACAGGGAATTGGCAGCCCAAAATGCTCTCGCCACCGTAATCAGTAAATCGTTGGACCTGGACGAGATTCTGGACTCGGCATTGGAAGAAGTAATGGCCATCACCGGTGCAGGAGCAGGCCGGATTTACGTGGTGGACGAGCAAGGCACCAATTTCCTCGGTCAAACAGTACGGGGAACTTCTCCCGATTTTGCCGAACTATTGGCCAGCCAGAAGCCAACGGAAGGTTGGACAGGCCAGGTGATTCGGTCGGGGCACCCAATGGTCATTGATGACGTTCTGCAACCGGAGTACAAAGAATGGCTAATACCGGGAACCCTGGAACAGAATGTTCGCTCGTTTCTGTGCGTTCCCTTGAGAATCAAGGATAAAGTGCGTGGAGTATTGGAGATAGGATTCAGGGAACCAGGGCAAGCCCCTGCCGAGGGCTTAGTATTTCTCAGGAGCATCAGCTCTTACCTCGCGCTGGCCATCGAGAATGCGCGACTCTACAAGGAGACACGTGTAAGAGGAGAGAGGTTGGAGGCTCTGCGAGAGATAGCGCTGGACATCACCTCGCACCTGGAGTTGCAGGAGACTCTAGATCGGATCGTGTGTCAGGCCGCCAATCTACTTGAAGCCCAAAGTAGTGACATCTGCCTCTATGATTGGGAAAAGCAGCAGGGTACGGTCATGGTTTACTACGGCATGGACGCAGTGCCAGGTTGGTCATTCCCCCTGGATGAGGAGGCCAGAGGAGTGCTCGGCCGGGTTGCCTTGAGCGGTGAGCCGATGATTGTGAATGACTATCAAAGCTGGGACAAGAAGCTTCTGACCGAGGAAGCTGCGAACGTAACGGCTGTCATAGGAGTGCCTCTCAAGTGGCAGGACCAGACAGTGGGTGTATTGTGCGTCAACGACGATAGAGAGGGGAGAGTATTTGACCAGGATGATCTTCGCCTTTTGGAGCTCCTCGTTCCACAAGCGACTATTGCCATTGAGAATGCAAAACTCTATCATGAAATCGCGGCAGAGAGGGGGAAATTGGACACCATCCTGAACAGCCTGGCAGATGGAATTGTGACCACCGATGAGGAGCGGAGAATTCTGACCTTCAACCGGGCCCTGGAGGAGCTGACCGGCTGGAAGGCGGACGAAGTCCGGGGTAAGTTCTGTGGCGAGGTCCTGGGACTAAGGGATCCATCTGGAGCTATCCTGTGTAAGGATGAGGATTGCCCTCTCCTTCAGGTCATGAACGGTGGTCAGTCCATCCCTCCTTTCCCAACTATCGAATCAGCCCTCAGAGGCCGGGACGGACGAGAAATACCGGTGACTAGCACGGTTGCCCCCATCCCCAGTGGTGATGGGGACGGGAGAATTGTCGGGGCAGTGGCTGCAGCCTGGGATGCATCCCGCTATGCAGAGATCGAACATCTGAAAAGGGAACTGGTATCCATCTTCTCTCATGAAGTGCGGCACCCCACTTTCAACATAAAGATGGCAGCGGAGCATGCGCTGAAACCGGGTGTCAGTCAAGCTATGGTGCGTCAAAGGCTCGAAACCATCGTTGGCGAAGCTGATCGCCTGCAAGCCTTTGCAGACCAGATAGTGCGCCTGTCACAAATAGAAATGGAGCTTCTCCAAGCGGAAGAGGAGCCGGTGACTCTGATTCCTATTGTCAAGAAAGTGGTCAAATCCTTTGAGACCCGAGCCGCTCCAGAGCGCTTTGTATGGAGCCTTGCGGACAATCTGCCTTTTGTACTGGGGGACATGGACAAGATCGAGATCGTGCTCAGCAATCTCGTTGACAATGCCATCCGGTACTCCCTGAAAGATAGCAAGATTACTATCGAAGCCAGGGAACTGGATGAAGAAAGGGTGATGGTCAGCGTCACCGATCAAGGGAAGGGTATTCCGCCCAAACACCAGAAGAGAATCTTTGAGCGTTTCTACCGTATCGAAGAGGGTGACTCAGCCGCCTCACACGGGCACGGCCTTGGGTTGTACATTGCCAAGAAGTTTGTTGAGGCTCAAGGAGGAGAGATTGGGGTCGAAAGTGAAGCGGGTAAAGGATCATGTTTCTACTTTACCCTGCCCAAACTGGAGGAGATGAACTATGAGGGAACCGAAAGTTAAGATCCTGATTGTTGAGGACGATCCAACGGCATGTAATCTTGTCGGGGCAGCCATGAACGAGGAAGGGTACGATGTGGTATTCGCCTTCGACGGGCAGGAGGCGCTGCAAAAGATTTACGAAGTGCACCCGGATCTGATTATACTTGACATCATGCTGCCCCGCGTCAGTGGCTGGGATATCTGCCAGCACTTCCGCCGCATGTCCAAGGCACCTATCATCATGCTCACGGCCAAGGCGCTGGAAAGTGACATGGTGAAAGGGCTGAGGATGGGAGCTGATGACTACATCATCAAACCTTTTAGCGCGAAGGAACTCAAGGCCAGGGTGGCAGCACAACTGCGCCATACTCCCGAGGACCGCCATTCTCTGACAGAAATCCATATAGATGAAAATCTGTCAATCAACATACCGAAGCGTCGGGTCATGGTGCGCGGCCAGGAGTGCTCCCTCACCAACAAAGAGTTTGCCTTGCTATGCTACCTGGCTACAAATACCCACCGCATCATCCCTCAGGAGGAATTATTGCAAAATATATGGGGATGGGAGTATATAGACCAGGCAGATTACCTCAGGGTCTATATCCGGCGCTTGCGTGAAAAAATAGAAGAGGACCCCAGCAATCCCCAGTATATCTTGACGGAGCGAGGCTATGGCTACTGGCTTGGCAAACCGAGTGAGAAGATTTATGAAAGGAGACAAGACCAGGAAAGATGAATGCTGACCAGGCCCTGGAAGAGATCCTGACAAAATATGCCTCACAGGGACAAGGAGGGTTATTGCCCCTCCTGGAGAAGGCACAGTCCATTCACGGTTATCTCCCCGGAGAAGTTTTGGCCCGTGTGGGAGAGACCCTCAGACTCCCTTTCAGCCATGTCTACGGAGTAGCTGATTTCTACGACATGCTCTACACCGAACCAAAGGGCAAGAAGGTTATACGACTGTGCCAGGACGTTCCCTGCTATCTGGCCGGTAGCGACTCTACTCTGGCGGCCATCAAGAAGACCCTGCAACTGGAGATAGGGGAGACAACCCCTGATGGACAGTTCACTCTGGAGTCCGCTCCCTGTCTGGGATGCTGTGACCTGGCTCCGGCCATGATGATCAATGACACACTCTATCGCAATGTCAAACCAAAGAAGGCAAAAGACATCCTGGCCGGAACCGTAAAGGCGAAGGATGGCAAAGGGACGGCCATCCGTCAAGAGGATGAGGAAATGATCCTCTTGAAACATATCGGGCTCCCTGACTTGCATAAGATTGGCGTCTATGTGGAACACGGTGGCTTTCAAGCTCTGCGCAAGGCCCTGCTGGAAATGAACCCTTCTCAGATCGTGGAAGAGATCAGGGCCTCGCGACTGGTTGGGCGGGGCGGAGCGGCCTTTCCCACCGGGCTCAAGTGGCAGTTCACCGCCGCCGCTCCAGGTGACATCAAGTATGTGATCTGCAACGCCGACGAGAGTGAGCCCGGCACTTTCAAGGATCGAGTCCTGCTGGAGAGGAACCCCCTTCAAACTATTGAGGCCATGACCATCGCTGCATATGCCATTGGTGCCCATCAAGGGTACATCTACATCCGGGGTGAGTACCCTCTGGCCTATGAACGTCTGGAGGAAGCGGTTCAGCAGGCCAACCAGGGGGGTTACCTGGGTGAGGATATCCTGAAATCGGGCTTCAGCTTCCAGATCGAGATCAGAAGGGGAGCAGGAGCTTATGTCTGCGGTGAGGAAACGGCCCTCTTCGAATCCATCGAAGGGAAACGTGGAGAGCCACGCGTCAAGCCACCCTTCCCCACCACCCACGGTCTGTGGGGCAGGCCAACGGTCATCAATAATGTGGAAACCCTGGCCAATGTCCCCTCGATCGTCCTCAATGGGGGGAGCTGGTACCGCCGCTTCGGCACGGAGAAGTCGTCGGGCACCAAACTCTTCTGCCTTAGCGGACGGGTGCAGAGACCCGGCCTGTACGAGGTCCCTCTTGGCGTCCCCCTACGCCACCTGTTGCACGACCTGGCCGGGGGGGTGAAGGGGGACCGAGCGTTGCAAGCGGTCCTCATCGGGGGGGCAGCCGGAATGTTCCTCACGCCGGATCAATTGGACCTGCCGCTGGATTTCCAATCGCTGGCTGCGGCCGGGGCAACCCTGGGTTCCGGTGCAGTAATCGTTTTCGACGAGACTGTCAACCTGGGGGAGGTAATCAAACGCTTGGCCCGCTTCTTTGCCCACGAATCCTGCGGCAAGTGCTATCCCTGCCAGCTCGGCACCCGCCGTCAGCTCGAGATAGTGGAGCGGCTAGCGGCTGGCCAGGGGGGGGATGTTCAGTTGCTGAGGGAGTTAGGCCGGACAATGCAGGATGCCTCCCTCTGTGGCCTGGGACAGACCGCTGCCAACCCGGTGCTGAGCGCCCTCGAAAAAGGACTCGTCGGATAGATAGTAGCAGGTCCTTTAGATTCGCTAATAGAGAACAGAAGGAAAATCCAAGATGACGGACACAATCAATCTGACCATTGACGGTCGCGGGACATCGGTACCGGGAGGAACCACCATCTTAGAGGCAGCTCGAAGCCTGGGCATCGAGATCCCCACCCTCTGCGACCACCCCTATCTGGAGCCTGAAGCAGCCTGCCGAATGTGCGTGGTAGAGGTGAAGGGGGCACGGGTCCTGTCGGCTTCATGCGTCACCCCTGTGGTGGAAGGGATGGTCGTGCAGACTGCTTCCCCCAGGGTCCTGGCGGCCAGGCGCATGATCGTGGAGTTGCTGGTCTCCAACCACCCGGCCGACTGCATGACTTGCGACACGGCGGGTGCCTGTGAGCTGCAAGCGCTGGCCTATCAGTTTGGAGTGAAGTCGAGCCGCTTTCAAGGGACGGTACGGCAGTTTCCCGTAATGGACTCCAACCCCTTCATCGTCATGGACCTCAACAAATGTATCCTCTGCCGCCGCTGCACCCGTGCCTGCGCCCAGATTCAGGGCCGGGTGGCCATCAACATCGGTGGTCGGGGATTCAACAGCAAGGTCATCGCCGGCATGGATGTCCCCATGGAGGAATCCATCTGTGAGTTCTGCGGACAATGCGTAGCGTATTGCCCCGTGGACGCCTTGACGGTTAAGATTGCCCAGGGTCGAGGACGCACCTGGGAGATGGAGAAGGTTGCCACCACCTGCAACTACTGCGGCGTGGGGTGTGGTCTCGACCTGAACGTGAAGGACCATCAGGTGGTGCAGGTCACCTCCAACTGGGATACACCGGTGAACAATGGCGCCCTGTGCGTCAAAGGTCGCTTTGGCTTTGATTTCATCAACCACCCTGATCGCCTAACGACTCCGCTGATCAGGAGGAACGGACAGTTCAGGGAAGCAGGTTGGGACGAGGCCCTGGACCTGGTGGCAGAAAGGTTGGTGGAGATCAAAGAGCGAGCGGGAAGTGATGCCCTGGGAGTGCTGGCCTCAGCCAAATGCACCAACGAGGAGAACTACCTGATACAGAAGTTCGCTCGGGCGGTTTTGGGTACCAACAATGTAGACCACTGCGCGCGCCTTTGACACTCCTCCAGCGTGACCGGTCTGGTCACAGCACTCGGCAGCGGGGCCATGACCAACTCCATTGACGACATCACCCGCCAGGCAAAGAGTATCTTCATCATCGGCTCAAACACCACTGAACAGCATCCCGTCATCGGCATCAAAATCAGGCGGGCGGTACGGGAGGGGGTCAAACTGGTCATAGCTGACCCACGGACCATTGATATCGCCAGCTATGCCACCATGCACCTGAGGCACAGACCCGGCACCGATATCGCCCTCCTCAACGGGCTGATGCATGTCATCATCGCCGAGGATCTGTGGGATAAGGAGTTCGTAGCCCGGCGAACCGAGGGATTTGAGGAAGTCAAGGCAGTTGTCGAGAAGTATGACCCTGAATGGGCAGCCGAGATCACGGGCCTTTCCGCTGACGAGATCAGGGAGGCAGCACGTATCCTGGGCACAAATAAGCCTGGGGCCTTGCTGTACGCCATGGGGATCACTCAGCACACTATGGGACATCAGAATGTCCTGGCCTGTGCCAACCTTCAGATGCTGTTGGGGAACCTGGGCATACCCGGAGGTGGGGTGAACCCTCTGCGTGGTCAGAACAACGTCCAGGGTGCATGTGATATGGGTGCCCTGCCCAACGTCTTTCCAGGCTACCAGTCGGTGGCTGATGATAGCATCAGGGCCAAATTCGAGAAGGGCTGGGGAGTAACACTGTCGGGCCAGCCAGGGCTCACCGTAACAGAGATAATTAACGGAGCGGAGACAGGTCGCATCAAAGGTATGTACATCGTGGGCGAGAACCCCATGATGAGCGACCCGGATATCAACCATGTAGAGAAATGTCTGAAGAGCCTGGAGTTTCTGGTGGTACAGGACATCTTCCTGAACGAGACAGCCCAACTGGCCGACGTGGTCCTGCCAGGGGTGTCCTACGCCGAGAAAGAGGGCACCTTCACCAACACCGAACGGCGCGTACAACTCATCCGGCAGGCCATAGAACCGCTTGGCCATAGTAGGGCGGATTGGGAGATCGTTTGCCAACTGGCCAGGAGGATGACGGGCGGGAAGCCGTCAGACCCTTCGGCTCGATACGGGGGGTGGGACTATACCGACCCATCGGCGGTCATGGAGGAGCTAGCCGCCTTGACCCCCATCTACGGGGGCATAGCACACTTGCGGTTGGAAAGGAAAGGGTTGCAGTGGCCATGCCCCGACAAGGATCACCCTGGCACCCCTATCCTCCACGTGGGCAAGTTCTCCCGTGGCCTGGGCCGCTTCAACGCCGTAGAGCACCTTCCGCCCGACGAGCTGCCTGATGAGGATTATCCGCTGGTCTTGACCACCGGGCGGGTGATCTACCACTGGCATGGCGGCACACTGACCCGCCGCTCCCAAGGGCTGGATGCCATCTGCCCGGAGGCTCTGGTGGAGATTAGCCCCGAGGATGCTGCGGCCCTGGGGGTGGCTGATGGGGAGTTGGTGCGAGTGACATCACGCCGGGGAGAACTTGTGGCCAAAGCCGAGGTGGTAGATCGGCCCAGGAGCGGGGTGGTCTTCATGACCTTCCACTTCGCCGAAGCCGCGGCCAACCTGTTGACCAATCCGGCCTTAGACCCGATGGCCAAAATCCCCGAGTACAAAGTCTGCGCCGTGCGAGTGGAGTCCCTATCGAGCTAAGGGATAAAGAAATCTTACGATCGCCGAAGGTCTCCCTGGACTGTCCGTCCAGGACAGGCTGACCGAGGCGAAGGGGGCCGTAAACAGAACCTGCCTAGCGTGCAGAGAGGAGGGGAAAGATGGCAGTTGCTATGCCAGAGACCTTGAGAAAAGCCTTAGGGGAGGAAGTATCGCGAGACCTCCGCCTGTGGCTGGAAACGTTTCTTATAGAAAAGACGGTCCTGCGAGACGAATACCGGGAAGTCCTCTCCCGGTTGGATGTTCTGGAGAAGGATGTCGCTTGGCTCAGAGACGACGTAAGGGAGATCCACAGGGAGATGAACGAGCGCTTCGACCGGATGAACGAGCGCTTCGATCGGATGAACGAGCGCTTCGATCAAATGTACGAACGCATGCTAGTGATGACCCGCTGGACCGTGGGCACGCTGGCCCTCTTCGGCACGGCCATCACCATCCTCCTGGCTATCGGCCAATTCGTCAGGTAGGTGGCAGGCAGAGGAGCAAGGATGGAGTACCATACCGGGTAAGAATCTACCCAGTCAATTATGTCGCTGACGGGTAATATCCAGGAAAGAGCTGGCGAACTAGGATTCGACCTGGTGGGCATTGCCCATGCTGAGCCCAGCGCCTACGGAGGACGATATGCCCGATGGCTGGAAAACGGCTACGCCGGGGAGATGGAATATCTCAGGAGAGATGTATCCAGACGGTTAGACCCAGGAGAACTGCTCCCAGGTGTGCGATCCATAGTCTCGGTGGGACTGAACTACTTCAGTCCCGATCCCGTGGAAACCCACAAGATGGCAAGCCCGGTGGGACTCATCTCCCGCTATGCCAGAGGAGAGGATTACCACCGGGTACTTAATTTCAAGCTTAGCCAGTTGCTAGCTTTCATCAAGAGGGAAGCCGATCAGGAGGTTCGGAGCAAGGTCTACGTTGATACCGGCCCCCTTCTGGAGCGGGAGATAGCCAATCGCGCCGGGCTGGGCTGGTTTGGAAAGAACACCAATCTGATAAATCCCGAACAGGGGTCCTGGTTCTTTCTCGGAGAGATTTTGCTCGATCTGGAGCTGGTCCACGACACCCTCTGGCCTGCTGACCATTGCGGAACCTGCACCCGCTGCCTGGAGGTTTGTCCCACCAAAGCCCTGGTAGTCCCCTATACCCTCAATGCCTCCCGATGCATCTCCTACCTAACCATTGAGCTCAAGGGAAGCATCCCCCAGGAACTGCGCCCCTTCATCGGCAACTGGGTCTTCGGCTGCGATCTCTGCCAGGAGGTCTGCCCCTGGAACCAGAGATTTGCCCGACCAACGGCTGAGATGGCCCTTCGGCCACGGGAGGGTCTAGCAGCCCCCGAACTGTTGTCCCTGTTGGGCATAGGGGAGGAAGAGTTCAGAGTCAAGTTCAGGAAGAGCCCCATCAAGCGGGCCAAACGGCGGGGATTGTTGCGCAACGTGGCCGTGGCCCTAGGCAACAGCAGAGATGAAGCTGCCATTCCAGCTCTGCGCCGCGCCCTGTCTGACCCAGAACCTCTAGTGCGGGGCCACGCCGCCTGGGCCCTGGGACGGATTGGAGGGAAGAGGGCCAGGAGAGCTTTAGAGGAAGCTTTTGGGAGAGAAGCCGACGCGGAAGTGAGGGGGGAGATTTGGAACGCCTTGAAAGGTCTCTGAAAAACTGAGTTGACAAATGAA
>JBHIDP010000005.1:0-30861 GCA_046760185.1 Anaerolineae bacterium | reverse complement strand
CCCCACTGGGCGGGCGTGGGAGCCAGCCCAGCTAGTTTTCGGATAGGTACTAAGGACAACCCGCCTGTTTGACTTGCATGTGGCTAATCTATGAAAAATCTCCCGCAGGTTCCCACTGAGCAACCAAGTGCTGCTGGCAATGGAAAACCCATCCAGCGCACGGTTCACCCACCTACTAACCTGCGGGAGGTTCCAACGCTTCCCACGGCTTTTGGCCAGACTCGTTTGACTTCTAGCCCTCCTCTCTGTTCGCCAGTTTTTCTTCTAACAGGGGAATGATTTGCGGGTCGAGGAGGAATCTCTCTATCTTCACAGTCACATCAACGGGCGCTTTGGGGACTTCGTATTTGGATATCAATTCCTGGACCAGGTTTGTCTTTTCCAGCTCAAACTCCACATCGGACAAACTGCGTACCTCCTCCAGGATAGAAAGTATCCTCTCCTTCTCCTCTTCCTCGTCAATGACGAAGACGAAACCCCTGGGCAGGCGACTTTTCAGCCGCTCCATCACTCTTAGCGCTATATCCTCTTTCTTCCTCTCAAACAGCGCGGGGGGGACACCCCTCAGGCGTGCCAGTTGCCTTTCCGCGCCGCTCGTGTCCTCTACCTGACCGACTCGCGCTTCACCCTTGGGCGGAATGACGCAGGGAACGTACCCCTCCAAAGCGTAGATTTGGTGCCCGCCCAAAATCTCCTCTATTTCGAGGGCAATCCCGGTCATCTCTTCCTCGTATTTCTCTTTGAACCCGTGGTTTTTGCCCTCAACGGAATAGAACCGCTCTCTCAAGGAAGAGGAGATATTCTCCCCCTGCATCAAAGTAGCCCTCAACTCCTCCAGTACCTCGGCAGTATCTTCTATGTTCCCCTGGGCCTCGCCTTTGATCTCCTCCCTGATTCCCTCGGCTTCTCTGGCTTTCTCGACGATAAAACGCATTTGTTCGGTGCTCAAATCGAGACCGTTGATCAGGTTGAGCAACTGGATTTCCCTTCGCAGGTCCCGCGTGGCAGGCTCATCCGCCTGGGCAGGCCCCTCTTCTGCTGCCTGTGCTGGGTTTGAAATCCAAGGCAATAGGTCGGCTGAGCACCCCACATTCCCCAGCAAAAGCGTTCCCATCAAAATGAGAAGACAGATCAATTTGATTTTTCTCATCTTCCTACCTCCTGTTCTACTTCGGACACTTTGTTAGCGCGCATAACCGATAGGTTAAGTTATACGGAGTGCAGCCGCAAGGCTGCCCCCAGGCGGGCTTGCGCCCTCGCAAGCGCTCACCTACGAATCATTTCGCCCTGAAAACCTTCGTTGCCTTGCCATCAATCTCGTCGGAGATGATGATCTCTCCGCCCTCAACCTCAAAGACGACATCAGCCCCGGAGACCAACTCGGTCAGGGTGAGCTCAGCCGGATCGGAGAAGCCCAAATCGGTGGCCGATATGCGCAAGATGTAAGAGGTGCTCTCGGATAAGCGGTTGTGGACAGTGAAATGGGCTGCACCGAACCGCTCCACCAGGACATCTGGGTTGTCGCTGCGCGCATAGGTCACCGGCTCCCATCCTTCGGCGTTGAACACCCGCACCAGGGCGGTGTATCTCCCCAGCACCTCCTCCCACCCCTCCTGCCAACCGGACCCGTGAGGCCCTGGGCGGGGGATGATGCCGTAGAAGAGGGCCAACTGGGCGAACTCCTCCAGGTCCCTCAGGGTAAGGCCCGGCTCCTGGTTGGCGAAGAGCATCAGCCTGTGATAGGCCACGGTGCGGCGGTAGTCCAAAATCTCTTCGTTCCAGTTCTGGCGGTTGCCGGTGGTCTTCCCCTCCCCACCGAAGCCGTCAATGAAAGGAGCCAGGAAGTTCACCGTGCCCAGCCCCCAGAAGTTAATGCTGACGCCCTTGCCCGGCCCGTAGCTCTCGTCCAAGTGGCGGCGCAGGTAGGCCAGGTACTCATACATGCCGGCCATGGTGTGGACCCCCGGCTGGTAGGTGTTGAAGCTGTAGGTGAGGGGGAGATCAGCCAGGGCCAGGTGCTCGGGCCGCACGTCCACCGTCGGCGTGGACATGAAGTTGTCAATCTGCACCCCATCAAGGGTGGCCCCCATAGCCTGGGTATCGGCGAAGGCTAGGTCAATGACCCCTTGGATCAGATATTGACCATAGCCACCTTCGATGTCCGGATCGAGATCCGCCACCCAGGAGACCTCCCATCGGTCAGGAGCCCATTTGTAGACGCCGATGTGCTTGAGCATCCAGTCGCCGTTGGTGTCGTAGGCAACGCTCCTTTCGTAAGCCAGGGCTCGTTCCCGCACGGGCCGTCTCGGGGAAGTCAAGGCCTCTTCTAAAGCTCCCATAGTCTCCTCGTAGGTCGGTGCTGGTCCCTCAGCGGGCCCCATCTTCAGCGGCAGCTCAGAGGCGATGTACTGGGCACTGTAGATGCCCTGCTCATCATGCTCTTTGGCCAGCGGCGCGTTGTGTCCCATGAAGTTCCCCTGCTCAAAGGAGGCGTATCGGCTGGCATCCAATGAAGACTCGAACCAGTCGGGGTGCATATCAGCATACTTTTTGACAGCAGCGCGGAAGCCCCAGACAGGATCGAAGCGATAAAGGAGCAGGGTGAAGCTGGCCCTGGAGCCCAGCTTGGTCGTTAAAGGCGATGAAGCGCTCGTTTCAGAAAACCCCAAATAGAAGCGAACCTCGTAGCGGTGGACCTGGTTGTCATAGGCAAGCCTGGCAACGCGGGGCTCGTCCAGAGGTACGGCCAGGGCAAGACCCAGCTCGCCGTCCTCAATGGCAGCGTAGGGATAGAGGGACATAGGCATGTAGGCGTTGAAGTCAGCGCTGACCACATTCTCAAAGATGGCTTGCCCTTCGATGCTTCGATTGTCCCTGATGTCATCCCACCAGCGCCAGCCCGTGGCATCCACAGGCAGGCCGAAGGCTACCTCCAGGGCTCTATCACTCCCTGAGGTCTCCTCTATCTCGCTCCTGATCTCCAGATGATCAGCGTAGGGAGTGTAGGTGGTAGTGGCGATCAGGTGCTGGGCAGGCAACTCCGCCCTCTGCACAACGGCCCCTTCCCCGACCGAAACCTCGCCCATTATCGGCTCCTCCACCTCTGGGCTCTCGATGAAGCTGATGTCGTCTATCCACACCCCTTCCCCTTCCACCACCGCAGCGACGATGACCGCCACCTTCACGGCCTCGGCAGGCGCTTCCACCTCCCGCGTCAGCCTCTTCCACTGGTGGGCGTTCCAGTGCAGGGCCATGGCCAGGGTCGGCCCGCCGAGCGCTTGGCCGTCAGTTCCGTACCACTGCAGGTACAGGCCAGTGGTGCGGTACTTGCCAAGATAGAGGGCCCTCTGCCACAGGGTCGGGGGGCCATCCAGGTGGGAGACGTACCCCTCCCGGCTCTTGAAGTGCCCGGCGATCCGGTATTTTCGTCCGGCGGTGACAACCACCGGCTCCGAGATGTAAGCACCCAGTCCTTTTGTTCCGCTTTCAATATAGAGGCTGCTGTCGCCCCCCTGGGCCACCTCCTGACTGAGGGAGACCCTTGCATCCCTGGCCACGAACACTTTCCAGCCCTCGGCGACACCGTCGCCATCATCGTCCAGCTCGAAGCCGGGATTGGAGAGGAGATTGGCGTAGCTCTGGCGAGGGGACTTCGCCGAGCCCCTCGGCCTGAGCGCCTCGACTGAGCTCGGCGAAGTCTCGGGACGAAGGCTCAGTCGAGGCGTCATATCCCTGACGAAGAGGACCGGAGCGGGCGCGGAGACCAGCTCAGCCCCGTCCACCTGCAAGCTCTCCACTCTCCCCTCCGATGACAGGGTCAGGCTGAGGCCATCCTGCGTGGCCAGCGAGATGTGCCCATCCTCGACCGAGAGGGAGCCCCCTGGGGCTGGCGTGGGGGTTGGTGGTGGGGCCAGCGGCGAAGTCAGCGTGGGGGAGGGGAGGGAGATCAATGTCGGCGAGGGTGATGGCTCTGTCGTTGGCTCAGGGGCCCCGCCCTGCAGCGCGGCACAGCCAGCGATGATGAGGGTAACGCTGAGCAAAAACGAGAAGAAGGATCTCTTCACTATTGGCGACCTCCTGCCCAAGTCAATATTAGCAAAGATCACCCCACCTGTAAAGAGTCCAGATAATGGGGTGATCTCTTTACTGATTCGTCCAGAGAAGGAAGGCCAGTCGGTCAGCGGTTATTGGGAGCCAGCCGGATGAGGGTGCCATTGGCGCTCCACCGGCCGCTTCTGTCGCCAATCTCATAGGTGCCGCGCCCTTTGAGATATACCCAGCCGGTGCCCGTGGCCGTGAACTCGATCCGACCACCCTTCATCCTGACGGTGAGGTTGCTGCCCGAGGCACTGATCTGACCAGACCAACCTGCGAACAGGACGGCACCGCCGGGAAGCTCCTTCCTGATGCCGTGGCCGTGGGCTTCGAGAGATTCGGCATTCTTGACCCAGACCACGCCAACACCGTGGCCTTGGATCTCGACGCTCCCGTCGCCGTGCACCACCGCTATTCCCGCCCCCTTGGCGGTCAGCGTGCCTGTGCCCTCGATGGTCTTGGCGGCGGCTACAGTGGCGAACCCCAGACTGGCCACCAGAGCCACCAGCACTAAAATAAGCATCCTCTTCTTCATCCTCGTGTACCTCCTTTAAGTTTTTTGGATTCTCCCGAGAACTTCATCCTGGCTCCATTATCCGCTATGGCTGTTAAGGGCGTATTACCGAGTTGTAAAAGATTTGTAAAATCATCAGTACAGCCATTCCACCAGCACCAACCCCAGGATGGAGAGGCGGGAGACGGTGAGGGTGATGGAGCTATCCTGAAGTGCATACTCTAAGGGGCCGCTGTCGCCGTCAGGTGATTCCCAGCGCACTTGACGGATTGAGCGCCCGGCAGGGAGTTCGAAGGTTATCTCCAAATCGCTGATGACCTCCCGCCCCAGATTGACCAGGAACAGGGCCAGGAAATCGCTCCCCTGACGCAGCTCTAGCTCGACACCGGGCGGGGCGTTGGTCTCGATGAGGGCCAAATCTGCATTCTCGGAGTTCAAGCTCTCAATCAACTGGCTGGCTCCGGCCTGGTTGGCCAGACTTTCGATGTAGAGCGAGGGGATGTCATCCACAGCACTGCGGTCCCTTTCCTGGCACCACTCATCGTAGTGGCCGCTCTCGCCTACGACGATGAGCCGGCCCCCCTGTTGTTCGTATTGGCGGAGGAGGTCGGCCTCCTCACCGTCCATACAGGCCGCGTTGGGCAGGATCAGCCACCTGTACCGCTGCACTTGCTCCAAAGTCAGGTCGTTGTCCACCACGATGTCGAAGGGGATGTGAGCCCTCAGCAAGGCTTTGGCTCCAGCCCGGTACTCGGCCAAGAATGCGGTCTCGCTGGTGTCGTACAGGTCACCCCCTCCCTGATCGAACAGATCACGGGTGCGGGCCGAATACAGCAGACCAACTTGGGCCATCGAGGATGTACCGTAGATGGCCTCCTCCTGACCCCTGATCCAGGCGAAGATGCGTTGACGGTAGGTGTCGCCCACGCTATCGGCCATACCGGGTCCCCTGGTCTCGTAGTAGTTGGCCCCGTTAGCCAGGATGACCCCGGCCAGCCGCTCTGCATCCTCAGGTCGGTAACCGTAGGTCAGGATCCAGGAGGGCTTGCCCCGATCAGCGCCACGGGCGAACTTAATCATGGTCACGAAATCCAGCCACTGGTCGAGGGTGGCCTCCTGCATACCGGTTTCTCCCAGGTCCGTACGGTCGCCGATGGTGCTCACCTCGTGGCCGGTGGCGAGGTCAGGAAGGGCGGCATAGAGGGTAGGATCGTTGGCGTAGTGGGTCGCCCCCGAACTGTCCACATTCCAGTTCTCCTCGAAGAAAAGGATGTCCGGGTTGACCGCCTGAGCCGCCTCCTTTACAGCCACCAGGAAATTCAGGATATCCTGGTGTCGCCATACCACCCACCGTCGCCAGGTGGGGTCCTCCCAATCCTCCCTGATCGGGAGATCGAACCCAGTGGCCTCACGGAAGGCAGCCGCGCTGAAGGGGTCGTGGGAGGGCCACAGCTCTTCGTGCTGGCCGATAGCTCCTTGCAGGTAGGCGGTGTCCACCCACAGGCCGTCTACGCCGCTGGCTACCAGGTCAGCCACCCGGCCCACGTAGAAGTCGCGGTAAGGAGAGGAGGGGGACACCCAGACGTCAATGTTGCCCTCCTCCAGCCAGTGCTCCTGTTCAGAACCAATATCACTGAAAACAAGAGGTTCACCCTCAATGGAAACCTGCACCCAGTCGGGGTGTTCTGCCGCCGGGTCCCGCTCGCCCAGAGAGATCAACTCCAATCCGGTCAGGTACCAGACAACTTTCAAGCCCTGCTCATGGGCCCTGGTCACCACTTCTGCCACCAGAGTCAGGTTCTCCCGGAACTCACCGTCGTCCACCCACGCGCTGTAGCTCCAGCCCAGGGGACAGTCGGCGATGATGACACTGACACCCTGCCCGGCCAGTCTGTCCAGTCGGGCATCAATATCGGCCTGGCTCTCAGTCGGCTCGAAAAAGGCGCCGGCGATCCTGGCCCGCTGAGCCCAGAGGGGAAAGGTGGTGGTTGGTGGAAACATGGGGGGAGGGAGAGTTTCGGTTGGAATGGGGGTGTCAGTCGGTTGCGGACCAGGTGGCGGCCCAATGCCACAGGCTACAGCGGCTGTACTGAGCCATACCACCAACAACAGGGCAAAAAGCTTTGGCAAGAGCTGCCCTTTTGCGGATGTACTGTCCTCCACCTTCAATCTTTGTCCGATCCATCGGCCAGGAGTCCGGCCACAAAGTCTAGAGCTTCCTCCCTGGTGACAACCTCCCCCTGGACCTGGGCCTCCCTCACCGCCTCCAGCAACTGGCCCAAACGTGGTCCCGCTTCCAGATCGAATCGCTCCATCAGGTCCCGGCCGCTGATCAACTTGGGCGGGGCGATGGCCGTCTCATATTCCTCATAGTAGCTGGTCAACATGGAGTTCACCAGAGCCAGGTAACCTTCCCACTGTGACCGGTCCAGGTTCGGCCCCCAGGTGGCCAGATGGTCGGCCAGGGAGTGGACCAGGATATCCACACCCGCATCTCCGCTATCTCGAAAGAAGCGGTAGACGGCTCGTTTGGTGACCTTCTCCCCTTTGGCCAGGAGAAGGGGACGCATGTGGTTGCGGACGATGGTGCGGATCAGAGTGACCTCCCCCCGGCTGAAGCGCAGCCGCCGTATGGCACTACCGGCGATCTCAGCTCCTACCACTTCATGGTTGTGGAAGTGGACCTGGTTAGCATCGGTGCTTCTGGTCTTGGGCTTCCCGGCGTCGTGGAGGAGGGCCGCCAGCTTGAGCATTGTATCCCTTCTTCGCCGGGCCGAGGTCTCCGTGGCGAAGTGTGTCACAAGGTTGGCCGGGAGTGCGGGCTCTCGATCAAGAAAACTGAATCCGGAAGTCAGAAACCCTTCTAAAACTTCCACCGTCTTAAGCGCGTGATGGAAAACGTCCAGATGGTGTGGATACGGTTGCTCCACCCCCTTAAGTTCCTCAAGTTCAGGCCAAATGACCCCCAGCAACCCCAGTTCGTCCAGGCGGCGCAGGTGTCTGCTGGCTGTGGGCAGGGCCAAAATCAAGGCCAGTTCATCCCGTATGCGCTCTGGCGAGACCAACGCCAGCGATGACGGATCCCGCCGCATCAACCCTTCAGTGGCCTCCTCGATGTACAAGTCCAGTTGTGCTGACAGGCGGGCCGCCCGCAGCAGGCGCAGGGGGTCATCCTGGAAGACGGTGGGCGACACAACCCGTAGACTGCGTTTGTGCAGGTCACCCAGCCCATCGAAAGGATCAATCAAGGGACCACCTTTCTCCAGGTTCTGTATGTCAAGGGCCAAAGCGTTGATGGTGAAATCTCGGGCCGCAAGGTCGCTGCTGAGACTGCCCCCTCGCAGACCGGTGAAATCAACCAGATAGGGGTGGTCCTCTTCATGGCGCAGCACCGCCCGCGCTGTATCCCTTTCCTGGTCCAGCAGGACGAAGGCACCGCCAAAATGATCGGCCACCTGTCTGGCCAGATCAATCCCCCTTCCCCTGACGGCGAAGTCAATGTCCCGGGTGGTGCGCCCCAGCAGACAATCCCGAATGTATCCACCCACCAGATAGGCTTCGACCGATTGACTCTGGAGGTAGAGCCGGATCTCCTTCAGTACCTTTGTCTCTCGAATGGCATCAACCAATAGGTTCACCACCTTGCCTGCTCAAACAGCAAAGGGGGCACCCTAGCCCCCTCTCTCCGCTATCAGGTCGGCGATCTCACCCGGATAGCGTGCCACTTTGACCCCAACCTCCTCCAGGGCCCTGATCTTCTCCTCGGCCGTGCCTGTGCCTCCGGAGATGATGGCCCCGGCATGCCCCATCCGTTTTCCGGGCGGGGCCGTGCGCCCGGCGATGAAGGCGTAGACCGGCTTGGTCACCTCCGCCGCGATAAACTGCGCTGCCCGCTCCTCGGCCTGCCCCCCGATCTCCCCGATCAACACTATCTGCTCGGTACCCTCATCCTCTTCGAAAAGGCGCAACAGCTCGATGAAGTCGGTACCGATAATGGGGTCCCCCCCGATGCCGATCACGGTTGATTGACCAATCCCCCTTCGGGTCAGTTCATTGACCACCTCGTAAGTCAAGGTGCCGCTGCGGGAGATCACCCCCACCGCTCCCGGCATGTGGATATCACCCGGCATGATCCCTACCTTGGCCTGACCTGGTGTGATCAGGCCCGGACAATTGGGGCCGATAAGACGTCTGTGTTTTATATCGAGGTATTGGCAGACTGATAGCATATCCAGCACCGGTATGCCCTCGGTAATGCAGACCATCAAGGGGAGACCGGCGTCGGCCGCTTCGTAGATAGCCTCAGGGGCGAAGCGGGCCGGGACGTAGATGATGGAGGCATTGGCTTCAGTCTCCTTCACAGCCTGGGCCACGGTATCGAAGACCGGAACGCCGGCCACCTCCCTGCCCCCCTTGCCCGGCGTGACCCCGGCCACTACCTTGGTGCCGTACTCCAGCATCTGACGGGTGTGAAACTCCCCCTCCCGTCCGGTTATGCCCTGCACCAGTAAGCGAGTGTCTTTGTCCACCAGGATGCTCATCAGTTCCTCCCCGAACGCAGACAATTCGAGATAACGGATCGAGCAAGACCGCCAAGGTCTCTGAGGGATGCTTTCGGCGGCAGATTTGCTCCCTTTAGGGCTAAGAGCCTATCCGAAAACCCAGCAGCGGGGGCTGCCACGCCCCCGAATGCCAGGCGTGGGAGCCTGGCTTGCTGTTTTTCGGATAGCCTCCAATCCGTTCAATCCGCCACCCTAATCCGTTGACAGCTCCACCGCCTTTTGCGCTGCCTCCTCCAGGGTGGTGGCAGTGATCATCTGGGCCTCGGCCAGGAGGCGGCGCCCTTCCTCCTCGTTGGTCCCCACCAAACGGGCCACCATGGGCACTTCGGTCTCGATTTCGGCTAAAGCGGTCAGGATGCCCCTGGCCACCTCATCGCAGCGGGTAATGCCCCCGAAGATGTTGAACAACACCACCTTGACATTAGGATCAGACAGGATGATGCGCAGGGCAGCAGCTACCCTGTCCGCCCGGGCCCCACCACCGATATCCAGGAAGTTGGCCGGTGCTCCACCGTAAAGCTTCGTCAGATCCATGGTAGCCATAGCCAGCCCAGCCCCGTTGACCATGCAGCCAATTTCCCCATCCAGCTTCACGTAGCTAAGGCCGTGCTCCCGTGCCTCCCACTCATAGGCATCTTCTCCATCTACGTCGCGTAATTCAGCCAGATCGGGGTGACGGAAGAGGCTGTTGTCATCCAACACCATCTTGGCATCCAGGGCCAGCAGCCGTCCCTCATCGCTGACCACCAGGGGATTGATCTCGGCCAGAGAGGCGTCGCTCCCCACAAAACAACGGTAGAGATGCCGGGCGATACCGGTGAAATCCCTCACCAGGCTACCTTCCAGGCCAACATCGTGAGCCAGTTGTCTGGCCTGATAGTCCCTGAGGCCAAGGAAGGGATCAATAGAAGCCTTGAAGATCCGATCCGGAGTCGTCCTGGCCACCTCCTCGATATCAACCCCTCCCTCAGGCGAGGCCATCACCGTCACCCGCCGTGCTTCTCTATCCAGCACAGCACCCAGATATAGTTCCTGGGCGATATTCACCGCCGGTTCAACCAGCACCTTTTTGACAGTCAGCCCCTTTATATCCATGCCCAATATCTGAGCCGCTTTCTCCTCGGCCTCCTGAGGGCCAGATGCCAGTTTGATGCCGCCGGCCTTGCCCCGTCCACCGACAAGCACCTGGGCCTTGATGGCCACCCGGCCACCCAGCCGCCTGGCGATGGCGCGGGCTTCCCCAGGGGTTGTTGCTACCTCTCCCGGAGGTACCGCTATGCCATAGCTGGTGAATATCTTCTTGGCCTGGTACTCATACAGGTTCAACAGTTACACCTCAAGACAGTCACCATCGTTGGCGGCACTGCACGATAAAGATGTTCTGATTATACCAGAGTCTTAAAGAAAAGTCACTACCCTTTTTCGCCTACCCTCTGCAGGCCTGTCGTGGCAACTACTGAGCAGGAACCGTCGTCTGAGTGAAGGGCCTAACGTAGGCTGGGCCGATAACCTCTGTTGGCTGACCTGGGGGAGCCCAGCGCAGCTTGAGGCCGTTGAATTCCCCCTCCAGGAAGGAGTACCGCACCATGACGTGGTGTAGACCCTCAGCCAACTCGAGCTCCTCCGCCCGCTGTGATCGTACATTGGGTTGGCCCGTGACCTCTAGCATCATCACTTCATCCACGTAAAGTTCGGCCTCCCCGCTCCAGGCCTCCACCACAAAAGTGTAAAAGCCCTGCCGCTCAGCCTTCAACCATCCATCCCACTCGACGCTGAACGGTTGCCCTTGCAGAACCTCTAGCGGAGCCCCATTCCAGTGCGAGGGGACATTGACCATGGCCACGACCGGCTCAATACGCTTCAGAACAGGGCCCTCACCCCATCCTGAGCCCCGATAATAGCTGGCCAGCCACCCCTCAGGTCCCTCCAGGGTGGAGAGGTGCGTGGCTGGGATTCCCTCCACAATCCCATCCGCTCTTTGCCAGAGGAGCCTGACCACCCTCGGTCGCGGCCCGCTAGCGTACCGTACCTGCAGGCCGTGCCAACCCTGAACCAGAGGAACTGTCTTTTCGCTTTCCACTAGGTTTCCGTCAACAAAAGTTCTGCCCTCCCCATCCCCCTCAAGGACAAAGGCATATTGACCCTGGACTGGAACGTAGAGGCTCCCTCGCCACTCGACCTGGAAGGGAGGGGCAAGGGGTGGTTTGCTGAGGTGCCAATCGAATTCGATCTGTAAGTCCCGGCGTTCTACCACTGGGCCGCCATCACCCTCCCGGTCAGACCAGTAACGAGCCATCAGGCCCCGACGGGCCATCACCTCATCGTTGCTGACGAGGGCTGAGACAAAACTGTAGTGACCGTACTGGCTTGGAAAGCTCTCGACCGTCGCTCCGGGATAGACGTGGCGCACGACCGCGGCCAGGCTCTGGCCATCGTAGGGAATAGAGAAAATATAGGCGATATCCAGCGGGGTTTCATCCCGGTTGGGGACGACAGCACCGATGTCAACCGCCCGTCGCCCGGCCGGTTCGCCGGCCATCCAAGCAAAGTCGTGGCCCTGCACGTAGAAGGGATAGTTGGCGAACAGATAGATATAGTACCCTTTTCCCAGCGAGGCGATATAGTTGGCCACGGCGGCAATTTCCCTGTCAAACTCTATCCGCACCCGGCTGTCATGAATCTGCCGGTTGAAGAAGGTATCGTAGTTCAGCCAAGCGGCGATGGCCAGGACAAGGCTGAGGGGGAGGAAGGACCAGGCATGGCGCCGTGGACCGAAAGCCCGTCGGAACTCCTGCCATCCCTGTCGGACGAGGACACAGATGAAGAGGTAGATGACCGGCAGAACACTGGCGAAGCGGTGGCTGCGCACAATATCTACAAAAGCCCCTCCTCCGATCAGAGTAACGGAGAACCAGGTCAACAGGAACAGATGATCGTCGCGCCAGAAGAAAAAGAGACAACAGGCCAGACCCAGGACGAATAGAGAGCCGGTGACTGTGTCCAGCATAGGCAGCCCTGGCAGATTGATAGCTCCCCACATTTCCCCTTTGTAGTTGAAGAAGAGGAGCAGAGCCTTCGTTTTTTCCACCACAGCCCCCCAATCTCTCCCCTGGCTGGGGTTGAACAGCACCGGCATGATGCTGGTGAATCGCTCGGTGAAAGCCAGGCGGGGTTCACGACCGACAAGGGCCAGGTATGGAGCACTGAAGAGGAGAAAGGAAGCCAAGAAGATCAGAAGGCCCTGATAGTGGTCTGCGAGGAGATGCCTGAGGGCGCGCCACCTTCCGCGCCCGGAGAGGGAAACCAGGTGGCGGACACGAGGAATGGCCCTGGTCAGGAACAGGATGACCACCAGCGCAGGCACAATCTTGAAGGAGGCATGACCATAGAGGCCAAGGCTCAGGCTCAACCCGGCCCAGATGTAGTTCGACCTTCCCCTGGTCCGGAGCCCCCGCAGGATGAAATAGAAGGTGGTCACCTCCAAAAGGGTACCCGGTGTGGTGCCCACAAGCAACTTAGTGAAGCTAATGTGCCAGCGCGAGACAGCGAAAAGGAAGGTCCCGGCCAGGGCTGGCCCCTGACCAAACAGCTCCTGCGCCAATAGATAGAAGACGATGAGGGTCACGAAACCGAGGAGAATGGGGACAAGGCGCAGGGCCAGAACCGTCTCCCCCAGCAGGTGAAAGGAAAGGGCAGCCGGATAGACCAGGAGAGGGAACTGCCAGGGGCGCGCCCCGGTGGTCAGTATGGCATGAGCATCTTTGCCGATCTGAGCCTCATCGTTCCAGGATATGCCCCCCGGTGGAGGATAGTAGTCCAATCTGTGCAGACGCAGGAAAAGGGCCAGAACCAGGATAGCGCCCAGGAGCATCATCGGGACCCGGTGACGACTTAGGTAAGCCCTGGCTCCACTCACCATCCTTCCCAGGTGCCAGCCCTCCAACAGGCCAATGCCCAGCAGGGCCAGCAACAAGGCCAGGCCGTAGAAGGGCATAGCCCTATCCACATTGGATTCCCAGCCCCTGCTGAGCAGCCAGGCAGCCGCCATGGCCGGGATCAGGGCCGCCATCAGGAGAATGACGCCCTTGAGCCTCACCGCTCTACCTGGCACCAGTCCTGGCCTGACCACCCCCGGCTCAGCCGCAAGAACCTGAGGGGCACGAAAGGCCCACAGGGCCGACACTATCCCCACGCCGTACAGAAGGGGGGCGTAGCTCAGGTTGATCCACCTATCCAATAGAATTTGCCCCAGAAGGGCCATGACACAGGCGAGCAGAAAGGCCAAAAATGACTTCATCGCTCATCTATTACTGCACTATTTCGAACTTCTGGACGCGATGGTTGTAGGTGTCGACCACGTAGAGGAAGCCGGCCGGGTCTACAACCAGGCCCACCGGCAGGCGGAACTGCCCCTCCCCATCACCAAACCCTCCCCACTCATCCAATAGCTCCCCAGCCCTTGTATAGCGCTGCACCTTGTGCAGCTCTGGGGCAGTGATGAAGAGGGTGCCATCCCGTGCCCAGGCCAGGTGGGGACCATCGCGGGCATTGGCTTCCGGGATAGACCATTCTCCCAGATAGACTCCCAGACTGTCCAGATGCTGCACCCGTCGGTTGGCTACATCAACGACATACAGGTCGCCATTGCCATCCACAGCCACATCGCAGGTCTCCAGGAACTGACCAGGGCCACTCCCTTTCTGACCGATGATAGCCAATCTGCTGCCTGCGGCGCTGTACTTCACCACCCGCGAACCACCAGCATCGGCGACGTAGAGGTTGTCCTGAACGTCAAGCGTCAACCCCCGGGGATGGAAGAACTGGGCTCCGGGACCGGCGAATTTACCTAGGTATTCACCTTTGGTCGTGAAACGGTATATCCAGCCCGGCTCAGAGTCCAGCACGAACAGTTCGTCCTGGCTGTTGACCACCAGGGCCACCGGTTCCACGAAATCCTGATCGCCCCCCTCCCAGAGGTCAACAAACTGGCCTTCAGGGGTAAACTTCTGGACGCGGCGGTTGCCGGTATCAGCCACATAGACATACCCGTCGGCATCAACAGCTATATCTCGCGGCTCGTTGAACTCCCCCTGCTCCGTCCCCTCGCCACCCCATATCAGGATCGGTTGCAGCCAGACCTTGCCGGCCGGCTCCCCGGCAACAGGTCCAGGGAGAACAGGTGGTTTCGCCACCAAACCCTCCTCTGGTGCGGGATATTCCCCTTGAGGAGGGAGAAGGCGGCTGCTGGGGATGATCTCTTGCCCACTTCCCGGTGGTGTCCAATAGAGATGCACGTATGAGTGATCGGTTCGATCGGCGTAACGCAACAACAGTTCGTGCCAGCCAGGCTCAAGGGTGACCGCTCCCTCTACATGCTGACCCCGCCTTGGATTATCCACCACCAACTGGCCGTCAATGTACAGGTAGGACTCGTCAATGGAGTGAGTCCCAAAGCGGTAGGTTCCTGCCCAGGTGATGGCGATCACCCCCCGCCACTCGACAGTATAGGGCCGTGGCAAGGGGATGTTGTGGAAGTAAAATGATATGTAGGGGTCAATGCGGGCCAGGGCTGGGGTGCCCGTCCAGTCAGGGGTGGGATAATACTCACCCAGGAGGCCGTGGTTGCTCACCGGAGGTTGATAGAGGGCCCACTGAGGGACGACAGCTTTGGTCTCACCCGTGGGCTGCCAGTAGAACTCCACCCGTCCGGCCCCGCCAACAGCCCTGACGCGCAGGGAGTGGTTCCCTTGGGCTAGGGTTAGGGTGGTTTCCCTGGCGATGCTGGTGTCCAGGATCAGGTTCTCGTCCAGAAAAAGCTCCCCCTTAGCTGGCGTTTGCAGACCCAGCAGGTACTGGCCATATCGGGGTGTGTAGAGCACGCCACCCCACTCGGCGCTGAAAGGACCCCTCAGGGGAGGCTCAAGAGCCCAGTCGAACTCCAGCTTGGCCTCTGGGCGTTCGAGGACCGGCTGACCTTCCCAGGTCTCTCCCTGATAGTACCGCCCCACCAGGCCCTGGATGGCCTGTACCTCATCACCGCCCATTACCACCCCATAGAGCACTGTGGGCCCTCCAAAGGGTGAAGTGAACTCGGTAAATGAAGCCCGAGGGTAGTAGCGCTGGGCCTCCTGGTAGACTGCACTCAGCTTGGGGTCGAGAAAGAGGGCCGCTCCGCGTGAACCCTCGGTCTTGAAAGGCAGACGATCGTTCACCGTCCAAGGCCAGTACTGGGTCACCCTGGGAGCTAGGAAGCGGACGGTGGGATGACGGTAGTACTCAGAGGATACGAAAAGGTCATGATCCTTAGCCAGGTTGCTCATTTCACGGGCGACAATGGTCTCGGCCGTGGAGAAAGCGTTCCAGACGGCGAAGTTACGGGCTTGACGCTGGAAGTAATCGCGGTAGTTGGTCCAGCCGATGACGGCCAGCAGGATAACCACGCCTGCGGCCAGATAAGGGTGGCCGTCCTGAGGGAGGACCCGTTGGATCTCCCTCCATACCTGATAGAGGGCCACGATGGCGAAGAAGTAGACAGCGGGCATGGTGCCAATGGAACGCAGGGCCTGAGGAGCCTCAAAGTCCACGGATAAGATGCCGCCCAGGAGCATTATACAGAAGGTAGCCAAGAATAAGAACGAACGATGATCGCGCCAGCGGTAAAGACTGTACCCCAACCCCAGCACGAAAAGGATGGCGGTCACCTTGTCCAACATCGGCTCTCCTGGCAGGTTATGCCGACCGTTGACATCACCCCGATAGTTGAACATCAGAAGGTGCTTGCGAGTGTTGCTCCACAGAGCCTGAACGATGTCCGGCTGGTCCCGTTTAGTGAAAATAGAAGCGGCCTGGGCGCGCTTCATAAACATCTCACGATGCTGCAAGGCGTATTGTCCCAGTGGAGCAAAGACCAGCAGAGAGGCGGCGATAAAGATTGCCAGAGAGAGCCAATTCCTCTTCAGGAAACCCCTCTCGCTAGCCAGCTTGTAGAGGAAAAAGAGGATGAGGACAAAAGGTACCAGGCGGAAGGAGACGTAGCTATGCAGGCCCAAGCCCAGGGCCAGCCCCCCACCCACGAAGTGAAGGTACCGTCTGGAACGGAGCCCACGGAGCAGGAAATAGATCGTCAGGGCCAACAGCAGGGGGAGGAGTACGGCGTCGAAGACGACGCGGCTGAAGTTTACATGCCAGCGGGAGAAGGCCAGAAGGGAAGCGGCCACCAGTCCCAGGCGGGCGTCGAAGAGGAGACGGAAGAGGAGATAGAAGGCCAGCACCGCCAACAGCCCGCTGGTGGCTGTCAGCAACCGCATACTGAGGGCACTGATCCCCAAAACCTTGAAAGCCAGCGCCAGGAGATAGATAAACAGCCCTCCTCGCCCGTAGTTGTCCTCGAAGTAGACCGGATAGATGCCCTGCTCCACAACCCGCCGGGCATCGAGCCCGTTCACCGCTTCATCGTAGAAGAGGCCGAAAGGGATGGTATGGAGCTGGTAGAAACGCATGAAGGTCCCACCCAGCACGATCAGAGCGAGGAGTAGAAGCTCGCGGCGCGGTGGCCAGGCAATCCGCCTCCAGGCCAAGGGGTTGACTTCCTCCATGAGCATGAAGGCGGCCACGAAGGAGGCGATGCTGATCAGGTAGAGATGCCAGGCGCTCTTAGGTGTTGGAGTCTGGGGGAACAAGCGCAAGGCCAGGAAGGCAGAAAGGCCTGACACTGCCAGCAGCCCCCGTCCAAGCCTCAGACGCTCAGGGGCGATGGCTGTGCGAGTTGCGGCCAAGTTTGCCGTTTCTGGCTCGACGAGCTCGGTCTGCCGGAAGGCGTAGATAAAAGCAGCGATGGCCAGCCCATAGAGGATCAAACCATCGCTCAGGTTTCCGATTGCCAAACGATTCTGTCCAGCCCAGGCTAGACTAAACGCAATCCCGCCTTGAACCAGTCGGGTGATCTTCCTCCTTACCATCACTTCTTTCAGCGTCCTCAGCGATTCACGGGTTCGAACTTCATGACCCGGTGGTTGAAGGAGTCCACCACGTAGACATTGTCGGCACTATCAATGGCCAGGCCAGTGGGTAGATTGAAGGCGTCATCGGCCACTCCCAACCTGCCCCAGACGGCCAGCAGCTCACCGGAGGGACTGAACTTGATCACGCGGTGATTCTCGGGATCGGTAACGTACACGTTGTCGGCACTGTCGAGGGCCAGGTAAGGCTTGTTGACCACCGATTCCCCCTGCCACCCTTTGACCGGCCACTGGGCCAGGTAGTTGAAACTTTTGTCGAAGCGTTGGATGCGCCGGTTCCAGGTGTCGGCCACGAAGATGTCCCCGCTCACCCGACTCACAGCGATGCCCACCGGCTCGCTAAATCTCCCATCCTCGGGCCCAGCCCCGCCCCATTGGCCCAGGAACTCCCCATCGGGGCTGAACTTCTGTACCCTTTTGTTTCCGGTATCGGTCACGTACAGATTGCCCTCGTTGTCAACAGCGATGTCCCTCGGCCCGTAGAAGAGAGAGGGCTGGTCCTTAGCAGAACCACCGCTGTCTCCAAAAGTTCCCCATAGGGTGACAAACTTGCTCTCCTGATCAAATACCTGGATGCGGTGATTCCAGGTGTCGGTCACGTAGATGTGGCCCTGGTCGTCAACAGCGATACCCCAGGGCTCCTGGAACTGGCCGGGGGCCTCGCCCTGGCTGCCCCACTGCGCCAGAAATCTCCCTTTAGCATCGAACACCTGGATGCGATGGTTGCCGCTGTCCACCACGTAGATGTTCCCCTCCCCGTCGAGGGCCACACCCTTGGGATTGAGGAACTGGCCAGGTTCAGCCCCCTCGCCCCCCCAGGTCAAAACACTGCTCACCTGAACGTAGCGTTCGGCGTACTCATCAACGACCTCTTCCACCTCTGTAGGTGGTAGCTCTACCGGCGACCAGACCAGGGAAGCCAGGTCCTTACGCACGTAGAAGAGGAACTCCTTGCGCAGCGGCCACTCCCCCAGGGAAACATCGAACTTGCGGAACAGCAAAAACTGGATAAAGGATTGACGGGTGGCAGGGTTACGCAGGTTGTCAACGATGCGCTGTATCGTCAGCCCCTTGTAGTCCTCAGCAAACCACCAGATCAGCTTCCCCTTCTGACTGACGTAGTCAGCCATGTAGGCCCGCACCTTGGCCTCATCCTCGAAGGCACCGATGACAACCGGGGCATCCGGTGGGGCGGTGAGGGAGGCCGGGTAGGAGACATTGGGGTAATCCCGCAGGTACCAGGCGTAAGGCCAGGTCTCAGTGCTCTGGACGACGATCTTCATATCCAGACCGCCGGTCAAGCGGCGGGAGAGTTCCTCGATATCCCGCACCACACGGGGCACATCCGGTGTGCCCTGGGCGTAGATAAGCATCTCCGTAGCTATATCCCCGTGCTCATAGGCAGCAACCCAGGCTGTGCGCACCGTGAGCATCGTCAAGATAAGCAGAAAAGCGGCCAAGATAGCCATCACAGAGTGTCGCCAGCCCAGTCGGCGCCAGTAGTGGTAGAGGGCAACCAGCAGGAGGATCAACACCGCGATCCCGCCCAACCATTGAGCCGTCTGATCCAACTTCTGCAGGGACAGCCCCTGGAAAGGCACGACCTGAACCAGACGCAGCAGAATGAAGATAGTCAGGGGAACCAGCAGGGCCAGCACCAACCCGCCTGCTCGACGGATGGCTGCCCAATCAATGCGCTCGACAAGCTGACCGACGAAATGACCGGCCACAAGGATGGTTGGCAAGGTCAAATGAAGAGTCAGCCAGGGCATCTTCTCCCCTGCCCAACTGTAGATGACGAAGGCCAGAACCAACCAGTAGAGGAGGAAAGGGACGAAAAGCTTGTAGGAGACTGAATCCTCTTCTCCTCGCTTACCTCGCGCCCAACTGACTACATGGAAACCAATGGCCAAGAGGGCGCAGAAAACGGGCAAGAACTCATAGAGAGGCACCAACAGAAGGTAGTAGTACCAGGGCTGCCCACCGCGGGCCACAGGATGCTGGGTTAGCCAATAGTTGAGGGCTCCGAAGGTGCCGGTCCCCAGACCCCACGGATTGGTCAGGAAAGTGGTGTGGAGAAGCACAAAGATGGCCACCGCTATTCCCACGCTGAGAAGGAGAGCCCGACGGTCAATCCGACGTACCACGGCCAGCAACCCCCGTTCGCGACCTCTAGCCATCTCCCATAGGGCGGTCAGCACCAGGAAAGTGAGACCGATGAAGCCGAAGATGTAGGCAACCTCCTTGGTGCTCAGGGAGAGGGCCACCGCTGCCGCACCAAGGTACAGGTAGCGGTTGCGCTCTTGATCCAGATAGCGAAAGAGGGCGACTACCATCAGCATCGTCCAGCCGGCGATGAAGATGTCGTGGCGGATGAAGCGCGAGAAGTAGAGGAAGGAAGGAGAGATGGTGAGCATGGCTGCCGTGGCCAGGGCTCCGGCCCGGCCCAGCCACTTGCGCAGAGCATAGGGTAGGGCCACCAGAGCGACACCGAAGATGGCCGGCACCACCCGCCCGGTGTAGTCGCTGTCGCCGAACAGGAAGTAGATCAGAGCGTTGGCATGAAAGAGAAAGGGACCATGCATCATCGGATCATGCCGATAGCCGCGCCCCACGTAGAGGTACCAGGAGTAGAGGGCATGTAGCGATTCATCGTGGTTGTAGGAACGAGAGCCGAGGTCCCAGAAACGGGTGACCACGGCCACAACGATGAACAGCAGGTAGAGCACCTTCTCCAGGTTCAGCTCAATAGCAGTGAACAAGGGTCGGTCAAGATAAGAAGGTTTCAACTTGGCCAGATTCTTTTGCACTTGGTAACTCCTCCGTAGACATTGGCTTTCGCAGCGAAAGCCCGGGGAGCACGAGGGGTGTTCCCTCGTCCCCTCGTCTCTCTCTTTACCACTACATCTTGCGGCTTGCGCAGATTTGCTGCGAAAGCCCTAGACATTGGATCAGTTCATTTTAGGAGGCTGTCTCCCCCTGGACATAGACCACGAAATCAGACGACTGCATCGGCACAGGATAGCCCCGGTACAGCAACCAGCGCAGGAACTCGATGCTCCTGAAGCTGGGGAACGCCTGGTCAAGCAACTGCAACGGGAATCTCTGACCAAAATAGCCGGCCGGAGGTGTTAATGGCCTATCACCTGCCATCAGGACGATGGGCGGGGTAGGAGAAGGCAGAACATCCTCGAAGTAGGTCACACGGTAGAAATGGCGCAGGTACCAGGCCATGAGGGGTCGCAGAGATGCATCGGCCGCAACGACCGCCGCATGACGATCACCCTCCCAGCGGAAAGACATCTCCTCGATGAGCTCAATCGCCTTTCTGACCCGAGGGGATGTCGGTCCCTCAACCATCAACTCCAGCGGGGCAGGGCCATAGCTGTAGTTGAGGGCGAAGGCGCTGTGAACAGTGAGGATGAAAAGCAGAGAAGCTGCCAGCAGCAGACCCCACGGCAAGGCCCGCTGGTACCCTAACCAGGCCATGAAGGCCCCCACCAGTCCCAGCCAGAGGAGTAAAGCAGCCCAGGCTGCCAGGATGTAGCTGCTTTTGCTGTGGGAGGCATAGAGGAACAGGTTGACAATGCCATAACCCAGGACCATCACCGAAAGGACTAACAGCAACCGCTCAGGCCAGGAGAAAGCATCTATCAGGGCTTCCACCAGGCGTCCCACCAGCGCCCCGGCCAGCAAGAGAAGGGGGATCACCAGCGGCAAAAGGAGGGCCGGGTCCTTGTAGGGGCTGAGGGTCTGAAGAGTGAAAACCACAGCTAGCCACCAGGTGAGGAAGATAGCCAGCCCGCTGCGCCGACGGACAAAATAGGCAGCACCGCCCAGGCCAAAGATCAGGGCCAGCGGCTCATAGGAGAGGAGGAGTTGCAGGTAGAAATACCAGGGCTGTCCAGTCGAGCTGCCAACAAGGCGGTCGAGCCATACCGCTGCCAGGTCTACGGCCCCTTGTAAACCACGGAAGTTAACCAGAAGTCCGGTCGAAAGCAGGAGGAAAACCAGGCAGAAGAGGATGAGAGAGCCACGCCTCAACTGGCCATTGCTCCAGGTGTGGCCACTCAGTCCCAAGACGGTAGACCACGGACCTGGCCCTCCAGGGTTGGCCGTCACCGCCCAGGCCAGATGCCCTCGACCCTGCAGATATTCAACGAACCACAGCAAGGCCAGGAAGGTGGCGAAGACCAGTAGCATGGTGTAGGCCAGAGGATCAGCCGTCAAAGCCAGAGCCAGGGCCAGAACCGCAGCGTAGAGGTAGGCCACCCGCCTCTCACGCCAGTACCCCCCCAGCCCGACCAACAGGCCCAGCCAACAGGCGGCTACCACCACCTCCCCTTTCAGGAGACGGGAGAAGAAGAGGGTGGTAGGTGACAAGGCCAGGAGAAGGGCCGTGGCCAGGGCTCCGTAGCGGCCCAGATGCTGCCTCAGGAAGTGGGGCATGGCTACCAGAGCCAGGCCAAACAGGGCCGGGCCCAGGCGGGCCACGAAATCGCCGCCGCCGAACAGTAAGAAGAAGAGAGCACTCAGATGATAGAGGAACGGCCCAGTCACTTCACCAGTGGGGGTTAGTCCACGTGATAGGTCCCAGGCCGCCACAGCCACCCGGATCTCCCCCTCCCCCAGAGGCCAGCGTCCCAGAGCGTAGAATCGAGCCCCGGCCGCCATCAACACGATCAGAGCGTGAAGCGCCACCTCCACCGTCAGCCACGGGGCCGGCGACGAAACCCTGTTCTCACCTTCCAATTCCATCCTCTTTCCCTTAGCCAACATCCAAGAACAGATCCCTATCCCCTCACCTTGTAAATAGTAACGTCCCCCTGCTCGTACACAACGTCCATGAATTGAGCAAACTTGGCCAGGGAGAGCGGGTCGTACTTGGCTCGCTCCAGGGAACCAACGTAGACATAGCTGACCTCGTACTTCTTCAGCAGGCTCGACACCCTCTCTATGTCCTGGCTGTTGTAGATGGTCTCGATGTCTGGTTCCCGCCTCCCTGGCTCATCGTAGTTGCCCCGCCACTGCAATTCGTGGCCGCCCCAGCCCAACAGGGTGGCCAGACCGGTTTGAGAGGAGACACGGGCGTACTCCGAGTACTGAGGGCCGGGCACCTCCACTATCACCGCCTCCCCCGGAGCATTGGCTTTTAACCAGGCGATGGCGGCGTAGTCAGCGGGCCGGAAGTTTCGCATGTAGGCCGTTCCGTCCAGGGTGGGAGGTCCAGCAAAGCCGTTAGTGCGGGTGTAGACCGCGCCGAGGGGATAGATGGAGCTGGCCAGGATAAGGACCAGGAACAGCAGAAGCCAGGCATAGCGCCCTACTCGATTCCAGGAGGTGGCACCGGCAAGCGGGCCTCTGCTCAGATGGTAAACAGCATAGGCCGAGCCGATAGCCAGCAACACCCAGGCCTGATAGTAGAGCTTGAAAACGGTATTCATACGGGTGCCGAAGGTATCAACAATGAAGGCCACCTCCACCCCCAGGGTGAGCAGCAGGCCGACAGCGATGAGAAGCAGGGCGAACAGCAAGCTGCTATCGGGAAAATGAAGGTGCTGATAGAAGAAGACCAGAGCCGAAGCGATCAGGAAGGTCAACAACACCGAAACCCACAATTTGAACAGGGCAAAGAAAGCGACGATAAAAGCTATCCCGACCAGGGCTGCCAGCAGCCAGAGGGGCACCGAAAGTCGGTCTCCTCTCGTCCGGTTCCACAGACCATAGGCCAGGAAACTGACGACCATGAAAATGAAAGGGCCCCAGAAGATCAGGTAATGGTGAAGCCTGGTATGGCCCAGGAGAACCGGCAGGATGCCGCTGGCCTGAGACTTAAAACCAACATAGAAGGGCACGTACAATAGCAACCCCAGGCCGATCAGTCGCAGGGCAAACCAGACCGCCTCTTTCACCACAGCCCCTCTCAACCCACCGTAGGACAGGTAGCGTTGCAAGGTGAAGGCCGCTATCAGGATCAGGGAGTAGGTTGGGAAATCCCAACTGTTCATGAAAGCCAGGCCACCCACGCAGAGAGGAAGCAAGAGGAATTCAGGCCATCTTGCCCCCGAAGCTTCGTCGTTGGCGTGACCCTCCAAGCCCTCGTTGGCCGACCCTTGCGACTTGTACCCGTAGAGGACGTTTAGGGCCAGTCCCAGGGCCAGCAGAGTGAAGGGCAGAGCCATGACGTGGGGATGGAGGTCCCCCAACATGAAGCTGAAGAAGGGAAACTCGTTGATGGTGCCGGGGATGACGCGGGAGGCTCGCCACCACCACCAGTTGTCCGTAGGCAGCAGCGACTGGCTGACGTAGGGAGTAGTCAGGTCCTTGATCCCGATCCAACTCCAGAAGTCAGTTGAGCCGAAGCCATGAGAGTGCAAGATCTCCAGAGAGCCTTCCAGGTTACCCATCACCGCCACGAAGAAGGAGCCCAGCAGCCCCCACCCTACCGGTCCGAAGGAGGTCCTGGCCACTGAAGGGTGTCCCTGGTTAGCTCGCGCCACCAGATTGTAGACCAGGCTGAAGGAGCCGGTCACGGTCAAGGCGAAGAGCAAGGCGATGGCCAGGTTGTAGGTGATACTGGAGGCGATGCCAGAGAGTTTGGTGAGCACAGCCATCATGAAGTAGCCGAAGTAGTAGTAGCTGATGGCAAAGCCGGAGAGCCAAGGGTCGTGGGGGGGGAAGGTCCTGCTCTGCAGGATGGCGTTGAGGAAAGCGAAATCCATCGGTTTTTCCGTGGCTGTGATCTCAGGGTTAAAGGCGCGGTAGAAAGACCACAGGGCGAAGGCAATGGCGAACAGAACTTCGGTGGCGAGGATGGAACGCCGCTGCTCGCGCCAGAAGCGAGGCAAGGCTATGGTGCCGTCACGGGCTAACAGGTAGAGCGAGGTCAGGGCCACCAGCACCATACAGAAGATGATAGCTGGCCGGGTGTTAAACAAGAAGCCAAAGGTGACCAACAGCCAGAAAATGTAGCTGGTCAGGAGCAGCCCCAACGGCTTGGCGAAGGCGTACCCCTTGTCGGGCAGATGCCGGAACAAGCGCAGGACGATAGGCAACCCCACCAGCCCCAGAATCTCGATGATGAGCCACCAACTGAAGAACGGAAGCAAAAGTCACCTCCCTGCAGCTCGGCAGGGCCAAACTTCTCAAAACCCCAGAACTATGCTATAATCGTTTCCGGAGGTGGGAGAATGGCAGATACGAATTACTCTTTCCGCTGCTATGCTTATCGCCAGGGTGAAGAGCGCTATGTTGCCTACTGCCTCGATCTGGGTCTGATCGGGGAGGGCAAGACCATGCAGGAAGCCATTGCCGATCTGGAAGAAGCCATGCTGGGCTATCTTGAGTCCGTTATCGAGCTGGGCTGGGAAAAAGACCTCATTCCTCGATCAGCCCGGCCTGGCCGGTGGTTGGAATTCTATAAACTCCTTGCTATCCACATCCTCAAGGCTCTCTTCACCCGCAAGTTCACCAACTTCCAGATGTTCGAAGAGCGGTTCGACAACCAGGCACTGGTGTATGCCTAGAAAGTACCCACCTCTTACCCCCAAAGAGGTCATCGCTATCCTTACGGCCAGAGGGTTTGTTCTCCACTGAACGCGAGGCAGCCACGCTCATTATCGAGGCATCGTCAAGGGAATCAAATGCCTGGTAACAGTCGATGTCCACTATGATCAATTTGACGCCAGCCGCATCAAGGACATGATGCATCAAGCCAATCTGAGCCGTGAAGAATTCTACGGCAGTACCAAAAAGACCGCTAAAAAGATCAACTTCATCGCTCCAGAATACCCTATTCCCCTTGAATAACCCTACGTACTCTCTTAGACCCCCCGCCTTCCTCTAACCAGATAGATCCGTACCCGCTCGTTCTGATAGGCCAGCACTAATTTCCCCTCCTCCTGCATCCGCTCGAACTTGGCCAAGCCGGCGGGATCGTAGACGGTGCGCTCCAGTTGGCCGATGTAGATGTAGGAGATGTGGAGCTTGCGGATGAGCTGCAAGGCGCGAGCGATGTCGGGGGTGTTGAAGAACTCCCTGGCCTCGCCGTCACGCTCTCCCACCTGCGAAGCGTAGCGCTGCTCGCCCTGGTGGGCGCCGAGGAGAGTGGGCAGGCCGGTGTAGCTGGAGACACGCAGCCCCCCCTCGCGGTAATAGGGGAGGACCGCCTCGGCGATGACCGGCGTCCCCTTCACATTCTCCACAAGCCACTGGATAGCCTCGTAGTCGTACTTCAGCTCGATGCGGTTGTCCGGCCCCGGCCAGGTATAGGAGCCCACGGTCATGTAGGCCAGACCATCCAAGGTACCCAAAGGGGGCCTCGCCCCTGGGAAGCGGTCGGTGACCCGCGCCGCCGTGCCCAGAACAGGGTAGATGCTGCTGGACAGAAGCAGAAAAAGGAGCAGACCGCGCCAGGCCCAGCGCATCCTTCTCGACCTCCAATGGCGGACCTCTTCCCACAGATAGGACAGGCCAACGGCTGCCCCCAACCCCAGGAGCACCCAGGCCTGAATATAGAACTTGAAGATGGTGTTCATGCGCCGGTGGTCACCGCCCTGCAAGAAATCCTTCAGATAGACCAACTCTACCCCTAACAGCACTCCCAGGCCGATGAAAAGGAGAAAGTGGACGAAGGACTGAGGGGGTGAAGCACGGCGAGATAACAACAGGAAGGCAGTCAGCGACAAGAGGGATAGCAAGAGAGCCAGCACCAACTGGCCCAGAAAGACCAGGATCACTATCAGCAAGGCGACCAGGCCCAGCCCGTACAGGGCCAGACGATAGAGGGGCGTAGCACAGCGCACCAAACGACGATAGAGTGACAGTAGACGGGGCAGCTCCTCCCAACGCCGTAGCACCAGCCCCACGAAGCGCAACAGTCCTTCCCCACGGCGCTGCCCGGTCAAGCGGGCCACCACACAACTGGCCACCAGGAACAGGAAAAAGCCCCATATCACCAGGAAGGGGTCAAGTCGAGTACGATTTTGCACCAGGCCGACCCCCACGTGAAGAGCTTTGTAGTAGTGGAAGAAGGGCCAATAGAGAACCAAAGCGGTGATGGTGAGGATGAGAAAGAGAGGGATAACCGAGAGAGCCCCTCGCCAGCCACCGGTCAGATAGCGCTGTAGGAAGAAGGCGCCCAATATCAGGCCGGCGTAGGTAGGCAGGTCCCAGGTATTGATCACCGCCACCGCGCCCAGAGAGAGGGCCAACAGGCCGAAACTGGCCACCGACCCCCACCCTGAGCCCATGACCTGACCCCAGAGGTGGGAGCTCCATCGCCACAGTCGTTGTAGTCTCCCGCTCCCAGACACCTTTTCCTCCGCTCCCCCCACGCCCAGGGTAATGTTCAGGGCCAGGGCTATGACCAATACGGTAAACGGTATGCCGATCATGTGGGGATGCAGGTCGGCGAAGAGAAAGCTAAAGAAGGGGAACTCGTTGATGGTGTAAGGGATGATGCGGGTGCTGCGCCAGTAGTCGAAAGGAGGAAAGCCGTGCAGATTCGAGAGGAAAGCCGGCAGCCCCGGCACGGCCCGCACAACCCCCTGGAGACCTGGCAGAGTGCTCTGGAACTGCGAACCGCTCATGCGGCCCAATCCCTCCACAATCTGCACCATGCCATCCAGGTTACCCAGGACAGCCACAAAAGCTGCGGCCATCAACCCGATGAGCACGGCCTTGCGGTCCACCCCTTTCTCACCCCCCTCCTTATCAGATGTAAGACCCTGGCTCAGGTTGTAACCCACACAGAAGACGTTGCTTACCGTCAGGGCAAAAAGGGTGGGAATGGCCAGGTTGAAAGCCACCGGCGGGATAACGCCGCTTAGCTTGATCAGGATCGAGACCAGGTACTGGCCGTAGTAGTAGTAGTTGATGTAGCCGCCGGCGAAGTAGGGGTCGTAGGGTGGAAAATAGGGACTCTTGAGGATAGCGTTGAGGAAGGCAAACTCCATATGCTTCTCCCCCCCGTTCCACGGCTGCCAAAGGTCAGGGTTGAGAACCCGCAGGAAGAGGAAGAGGAGAAAAGCTCCAGCAAAGAGCGCCTCTCCCAGGAGGATCAGGGACTTTTTCCCCCGCACGAAAGCTCGCAACTCTTCAAGGTGCCGCCGGTAGAGAAAGAGGGACAGGAGCACAAAAAGGGAGAACAGGACAAACATAGCAGGCAGGGTGTTTGTGTAGAGTCTCAAGCTGGCCCCGATCCAAACCAGGTAGGCAAAGATGAGCAAACCCAAAGTCTTGCTCAGGATGTAGCCACGGTCGGAGAGACGACAGAAGACCATAAAGGCTAGCGGCAGGGCCAGCAGGCCAAGGACCTCTATCACCAGCCACCAGGTGAGGATGGCGGCCAAAGGATGAGCCTTGGCCACAGGATTCCACCCCCGGTCTGCTACCACCGGCAGTTGATCAACCGGCTTATCCAGGAGCAAACTCTTGTCCGCACCTATCTGCGGCGCTCTCTCCACAGGTGCAGTGGCAAGAGCATCGGCGAAAAACTCCCGAAATTCCTCGTCATCGAGGTCCCTCACCTTCTCAAAGATCAACACCTTTGGATGGTCGTAGACGGTGAAGCTCTCGTCAGCGCCATCATCCACCAGGACCAGCCCGCCCAAGCGAGGGTAGGAGGTGAAAGTCTTGACCAGCTTAAAACCCAACTGCTCGGCGAAGAGGAGTTGGTAATACTGATGGGTAAGCGGAAAGCGATGGCGCAGACGGGGCAGCCAGCCATACATGCGGTTGCTGGAAAGGATGACGTAGTCGGCCTGGCGCAGGCTGGCCACGATGTGCGAGTACTTGGCCTCGTTGTCAGGCTCGTGGAGGTTCATGGTCACCAGCGGGTACTGACTGGCACTGCGTGGGGTGTCATCCACTTTGAGGTTGAAAGGGAGGGTATCATCCCAGGTCTCGGCCGTCAGGGCTGCCCCGGCTGGCACATGGCGGTAGATCCACCGTGAGGCTTCAACCCGGGTCAGAGGGTGCCTGTAGACCTGCATGAAGGCCAAAGCGTACAAGATCGTGGCCACCAGAACGAGGCCCACTACGGCGTACCAGACCACGCTCACCCAGTTTACCGCTCGCGACGCCGCTGGCTCATCGGCCCCAGTCACCTCCGTGTCAACCGCTACCGCTGGCCTGCCGTACCTTCCCTCAAGCCAATCTTTCAGTTTGAAGAGGACATAGGCGGCAGTGATACAGAGGAAGGGAGTCACCACGATCATGTAGCGCATGAACTTGACCATGAAGCTGTTGGTGATGAGATAGTAGGGCACCACCCAGGCCAACAGCACCCCCTCGGCTTGGTCGCAACGTCGCCGCAGGGCGCGAAGGACCAGATAGACGAGTCCGAGAAAGCCCACTACTCCCAGAGGAACCCCGGTGCCCCACAGAAACAGGTTCTTGATCTGGTAGAAAAAAGGAGTGGTGTTGCGGTACTGGCGCGTGTAGGGCAAGTCAACCACCCCACGTACCATGTTGCTCTGCTCGCCCATGCTGGCCAAAAAGCCCAGAGAGTCCAGCAATACGAAGGGGCTGACCAGAGCATAGACCAAAACGGCCACCAGGAAGCTGAGCGCCAAGTACCGCAGCACAGGCTTGACCTGAGCTAAACTGAAGATGGCAGAGTGTTGAACCTCCGACTCTAGAACGCCGGCATAGCCGGATGACGATAGGGTGGGGTTCTGGTGGGTGACGGCCGCAAACTGCTCTGGCAATTGAGCCTGGTCATCTCCACCACCTGTCCTCTGAACAGCGTCTCTGGCAGCGAAGAGGCGCAGCCCGCAGGCCGCCACCACGACGGCCAGCACCGGCATGGCGCTGAACTTTGAAGCGATGGCCAGAGCGACGACGGCGCCCAAAGCTACGGCTTCCCGGACCCTACCCTCCTGTACCAGGCGCACCCCGAAATAGACTGCGGCCACGACAAAGGTTGTCATCACGGTGTCAAAGGCGTAGAAGTGAGCCAACTGGATGTGCAGCACGGTGAAGGTCAAGAAGACCGTAGCCAGCAGCCCTACTTTGGCCCCATAGAGCCGCCGGGCCAGGAGGAAGGTGAGGAGCAGGGTGCCAGTGTCGAAGAGGGCGGAGAGCACCCGGCCCACCAGGTTGAGGTGGTCATAGTCAGTCGCAACTTTGAGTCTGGCTACAACCTCCATGAGCGAAGGCCAGCGGGAGAAAAGGGGGGCCAGCGAGGAAAGCTTGGCCAGACCGTTGGAGATCAGGACAAGCAAATAGAGAGGAAAGTGCCCATAAGCGAAGCGGCGCGATTCACCGCTGCGGGCGTTGTGGAAGGGATTGAGGGCAGAACGCCGTGGATCGAGAGCCTCCCTCCAGTCGGCCGGCATCCAGGTGTCCATGGCCACAATGGTGATCCAACGCTCATCGGGGTGGACGTGGTGGAAGTCATCCCAGTTGACGTTGTAGAGGCGCAGGCCGACCCCAACGAGCAGGATGAGCAGCAATATGAGGGCAAGACTATGGCCTTTCAATCGCTCAGGCATCCAGGACAAGTGCTTCACGAACATCTTTATGGCTCAACCCTGCTGCACTTCAGCTTTCGGCTCTCTTGAGTCTGGATTTGGAGTGCAGGCGCGAGCCTGCCTGGGGACGGACTTGCGTCCGCACTCCGTTCGGGGATGTGGGAGTGCAGGCGCGAGCCTGCAGTGGACTGGCATCCGCACTCCGTCCTATTCAAGCGCTACTTCCCTCAGAGTCTTTTTCAGCCTCCGTGGATCTTTGCATACCACGAACATCCATCGGCCAAACTCACCGTGATGATTGACTGCCCGTATCCACCGCTTTGCCGCTACCTCTTTCTGTCGGTCCTGTTCGGTTTCAAAACCTTTCACTTCCAGAACGATTTTGACTTCCCGGTCGTCCCCGTTGCGCCAAAGGACCAGGTAATCCGGGCGATACTCGGATGGAACCCCCTGCCATTCGTATGGGATGGTGAAATCCAGGTGATCGTTTCGGGCGTAGGCGATGACCTCTGGCATTCGCTCCAACTGAAAGGCCACGCTGTGTTCCCACTTGGGTGCGTCCAACACCACGTGGCTGATGTGGCTTTTGGTGGTGCCTACAGTGGGCCGCACGGTGCGAAAGAGCACTTCAGAGGTAGAGCCGATGGGGCGAAAACGCTCGATCACGGGCAATATCGGCGGCTCACCAGCCTCGACGTCAGGCTCAATGGCCTCGGTCAGCCGCTCGATGATGCGCTGCTTGTACTTCAAGAGGGCGATTTCTTCGAGCGGCGTGTCGTCGGTGGCGACCACACGCTCCTCCAGGTACTCCCATACAATATTGAGCACCTGCGGAAAGAGAACGTGCCGTGCGCTCCAATCTTCCCGCTTGTCCTTGAGCCGGCGGGTGAGTTCGGCGGCAATCTCGTAGACACTTGCTTGAAGCCGCTTTTCTTGATGGAAGGGGTTGCGATCGTGCAGCACCTCAAGCCCCGGGCCGAGGCGATCGGGACGTCCGATGCGATAGCCGGCAGCAGGTTTGGCGACCACTTCGGTCGGTTCGCTGCTAGGATCAATGAGCAGGTGAGGGACATGACCCAGATTCAGCCGAATGCGCTGGTGCACGTCAAAGACGTAACCTTCCACACGCGGAAAGGTGATTTCCAGATGCTTGCGTTCGGGCAATGCTTTAACCAGTGTAGAGACCTTCTGCGCCT
>JBHIDP010000004.1:0-31099 GCA_046760185.1 Anaerolineae bacterium | reverse complement strand
AAATGAAATCCTGTTGGCTAAATATGAACTCAACAGCAACTCCTTTTCTCCTGGGGATACTATCCATTTGGTACTTACTTGGAAAGCTCTACGGGAAACGGGGGAGAATTATAAGGTCTTCGTCTACCTGCTGGGTAGTCAAAAAAGCAAGCAGAGATTGGTGCATCTGGAGGACCAGCCCCTCCACGGTGGCAATCCCACTTCCAGGTGGCACAAGGGTGAGGTGATCAAGGATGAGTACAGATTGCCGGTGCCCGAGGATGCGCCTTTTGGTCGGTACAAAATCGAGGTGGGTATGTATCACCCTGTAAGTCTTGAGCCACTCCCCGTTCAGAACGAACAAATGGATCTGGGTGATAGAGTAACCCTGGGTCCGCTCACAATCGAACCTCCTCGCCCGCAGCATCTGGGAGAAGTAAACTTTAAAAATGGAGTGACGTTCCTCGGCTATGACCTGTTCCAAGAGACCCTTCATCCAGGGGATAGTATTTACCTGGCACTGTATTGGCAGGCTCGAGCAGACATAGACAAGGACTACACTGTCTTTACCCAGTTGTTAGATTCCAACGACAAGATATGGGCGCAGAAGGACAATCAGCCACAGGGAGGTTCCTCCCCAACATCCACCTGGTCGGTGGGCGAGGTCATCAAGGATAGGTACCAACTGGCGGTGAAACCGAGTGCACCGCCCGGTAGATATCGGCTAGCGATCGGAATGTACTTGCTGGAGAATGGTCGGCGTCTGGCTGTGCTGAATCCCGACGGCCAGGTGGTGGACGACAAGATAGTGCTGGCTGAGATCGAGATCAAGCGGGAATGAGAGTGAACAGGGTTCTGGAAGGCCGGGGTGGCTATGTATTGGCTCTGTTGGTATCGTTGCCTGCCGTGTGGCCTCTCTTGGGCCAGGGGTTTATCACTACTGATGATGGTCTCTTCCATCTCTACCGCCTGGCCGCTCTCGATGAGGCATTCCACGCTGGTGCCATCTATCCTCGCTGGTTTCCTGATTTCGCCTACGGATATGGCCATCCGGTGCTTAACTTCTATGGCCCCTTGTCCTACTATGTAGGCTTTGTTTTCCATCTGCTAGGTGCTGGCTACATCCTCTCTACCAAATTTGCTTTTGCGCTTGGCTATCTCCTCTCTGGCCTTTTCATGTATATCTATGCCCGGGAGATGCTGGGGAATTGGGGTGGAATCTTGGCCGCCGTGGCCTATGTGTATTTCCCATATCATTTGGCGGAGACCTATGTGCGTGGAGCACTGGCTGAACAACTGGCCTTCGTTTTCTTGCCCCTCATCCTTTGGTCCCTCTACAGGCTGTTTGTGCACGGTGGATACCACCAGGGGACGAGTGTGCCTTATTTGCTTCTGGGAGGCACAGCCTATGCCTCTTTGATTCTCACTCATAGTTTGACTGCTCTGATTTTCACACCAATTGTTCTGGCATATGTAGCTTGCCTGTGGCTCTTGACCCAACAAAATAGGGCTCTTCTCTATGTGTTGGTAACGTTCATTCTGGCCATGGGGGTGATAGCATTCTATTGGTTGCCGGTCGTGGGCGAGAGTCGCTGGGTGGGGCTTGCCGCTGGTGGCTCTCTGGATGGCTATCGTCACCACCTGGCTTCCCTTGTTGATTTCATATCCTTCCATACCACCTACCATTACTCACCACCGCAGAGCGCAAGGGCTCTTTACTCCCTGAACATTGTCTGGGTTGCTTTTGCTGTACTGTCTATAGCTGCCCTTTGCGTGTTGGGCCGACGTATGACCAGACTCACTCTTGTGCATCTGCTTTTCTTCCAAGGCCTCGCCCTCCTGTCTTCCTTTATGATGCTCTCCTACTCTCTGCCCTTGTGGCGGCTCTCTCAACCTCTTCTGGGTTTCCTGCAATACCCTTGGCGCTTTATGACACTCGCTGGCCTTGCCCTGGCCTTCTTGATCGGTTCAGGTGCGCTCTTTGGGCAACGAGGAAAGGGAGGTGCTTTGCCCTTCGTTGAGATTCCTTATGCTGGAGGACTGATCATTCCCATTTTGTTAGTATTCAACAGCCTGGCGGGGCTGCCGCTGAAGCCGTTCCCTTTGACCGATGATGAGGTGACCGTGGCCCGGATGTGGCAGGGGGACTTTGCAGCAAGGCAGATAGGGGCCACATGGACGGCGGAGTACGTGCCTCTGTGGGTGAAGGCTGATCGCTCAGCTATCCCCCTTCCACTTTCAAACCCTTCTCTGGTTATGCAGGATGCTCAGGTAACCAAAATCACCCTGGGGAAACAAGGTCTATTGGAGAAAGAGTTTCAAATCGAGTCCAAGAAGCGCTTCCCTTTTCGCTTTCATATCTTCTATTTTCCTGGTTGGCAGGGCTATGTTGATCGGAAACAGGTTGCGGTCTATCCTTCCGGTGAGCTGGGACTGGTCAGCATGGATATTCCTCCTGGCCACCATCAGGTCAGCTTGCGCTTCGAGGATACCTCACTGCGGAGGGCGGCAAAGATTATATCCCTCATAAGCACTCTGGGGCTGGTCGCTGCTCTTCTCTGGGCGAGGCAGCAAAGTTTGTCGGTCGTTTTGAGATCTTCTCCTCTCGATATCCTGGGCTGGGTGCAGGACAAAAAAGGGGCTGTTATGGGGTTGATCGTCTGTTTGGCAGTGCCGGTTGTCCTCCTGGCTTGGCATATCCGCCCTTTCCAGTTCATGGTTGAAAAGCCCTTGCCGGTCGAAGCCAGTTTGGAGAACAAGATCGAATTGCTGGGGTTCGCCATAGACAGGCAACAGTACCAATCTGGTGCTGAAATAACAGTCACTCTCTACTGGTTGGCCTGGCAGCGTGTGGATGAGGATTTCAAGACCTTCGTTCACCTGACCGATGAATCAGGAGGACGGCTGGTAGGGCAGCACGATGGTGATCCCGTTCATGGATTCACTCCTACTACCCGGTGGTTGGAGGGTGAGCTCATTGAAGACGTGCACCGGTTCATCATTCCACCAGAGACAGAGCCAGCGCAATATCGCTTGTGGGCGGGCATGTACCGTTTCGACACCTTGCGCAATCTGGAGGCGATGACCCCAAAGGGGCCTATCCCGGATGGGCGGATACCTCTGGGGGAAATAGACGTAAGGGGTCCTTAAATGAACCGAGGCAATTCATGTTGGAATGGCAGGACGATTTTCCTGGGAAAATAGCCGTTGAATCCAAAAGTTCTTGCCTCGGTTCATTTAGGTCGAACGTGGCACGTTCCAGATATTCGACTGGTGTGTGCATTGAGAACGGGCGCGACTCATTGCTGGGCGTTTGTACAGCCGATAAAGGAGCAAAGCATTGGTAAATGTTCCTGGTAGAGATGTTGTTTGGGGCAGGATACGGCGGGAGCATCTATTTCTGTCGCTGATCCTGGGTCTTGCTCTGGCTCTGCGCCTTCTGTACCTGAATGGCGGGTACATGCATCCCGATGAACATTGGGATGTGGGCATAGCTGAGGGATTTCTGGCTGAGGGAATGGGTGCTGTATTTCAGAGCGCTAATTGGCAGCGCTTGGCCCATCTGCCGCTGAATGGTCTCTTGATCAGCCTCTCTTTCAGACTGTTTGGTGAGAGTCCAGCCGCAGCTCGGATTGTGCCCATCACTTTTGCCCTGCTGACTGTGGGGGTGGCCTACTTGATCGGTCGGTTCTACGATGGGCGCACTGGCTTGTTATCGGCATTTTTGGTATCTATCTCCGGCTTTCACGTTGTCTACAGCCACATTGTTACAGCATATGCTTTGATGACCTTTGTTTTCGCATTGGTGATGTTTCTTGCTTACCAAGCTGTTGTTGAGAGGCGAAAGAGCTATTTCTACCCTATCCCTATCTTGTTGATATTGGCCCTTTATTCGAACCTCTTTAGCTTGCTGCTGACAGTAATCGTGGTGGCATACATTGCCTTCTGCTACTTCACCACCAGACTGATCTCCACTTGGTGGGCGATGAAGAAAGGCGCTGTTGCCACGGAAGGAAGATTCATCCCTGCTGGTGGTGCTCTTCGTCAGAAGCTTCTCAAACCGGTAACGTTGATGACCACTCTGCTCTGCCTGGCTATGCTCATGCTGTACATCTTGTTGCTCTACAAAGCTGGTAGTTTTGAACGCCAGACATCAGATTTCGTCAGTGGGAGCGGATGGTACGTGTGGGACTTCGATCGGGGAGCTTACCACACCGGGCATGATCACTTTTTCTACCTAAGGACTCTTCTCTTCTCCCTTGCCCCATCGGTAAGCCTTCTTGGTTTGGTGGGGGTAGGGTATGCCTTGCGGAAAAGGCTCGAAGCAGACATGCTGCTACTCGTATGGGTGTTCGTGTCTATTCTCCTCCTTTCCATATTCAAAACAAAAATGCCCAGGTATGCCATGTTTCTTGTTCTGCCTCTCCTGATCCTGGTTGCCAGGTCAATCGGTCAGATTTTTGAGCTGGTGCGAAGGGGAGCGGTCCGATGGGCCAATATATCAGTGACCCTGATCCTGGCCACAACACTGTATCAGCCTGTACTGTTTCAGTTCATTTCTACTCGTACCGTTTTTGGTCCGGCTCTATGGCTGGTAGACTACAAGATGATTGCTGAACTCATAACCCCCCACATTTCCGAATCAGAGCTTGTCTTGGCCGACTACGGGGCTGCCTACCGATATTGGACACAGGGTGGATATGTGAAAGGTATGGTGGGGCCATACCTGGGGGCTATGTCCAAGGAGAACCTCCTGAATCATCACCCCCGGTTGGCTATGGTAACGGTTTGGCAGAAGGGCAGGATAGGTTCCGGTGGAGGACCGGTCTGGCTTTCGGGAAAGTATGGAGAGGGAAGGATAGAACTGACGACTGTTGAGTTGGATAGGCTTGGTAGCTTTGAATACATTCAGCCCTTGATAGATAGACAGGGCTCAACCAGGATCGCCAGCCTCTATCTCGATAGTGAGCACGATTGGCTGACCAACCGTCTGGATGGGTGGGGCTATTCGTATGATGGCTACGATGCCAGCAGGAATGGTGTTCAGGCCGCACTGGAGAGGGTGGACAGATACGATACGATCATTGTGGGCTCAGGCATCGCCAACCCGAACTGGGACGGCAATCGCCTACCCGATCTGGAAAAGGCTTCAGGGTGGATCAGGCGTTTCGTCTCGAAGGGAGGAAGTCTGATCATTCTGGGAGTGGCCAGCAATGAAGAAAGAAACCAGGTAATCTCCTGGCTGCCGTTACGCACAATGGTCTACTCGAATGTCGTGGATAGGGACTTCCACTACGCCAGGATATGGTACGCTGGAGAACTTGTTGACCTGTCAGCCAATGGATTCTTCTACGCCTATGACGACAACTATCACCCTGTGGCCAGCACCGAGGATTTTGCCATCCTCAGTACTGATTACGTGTTGGTTCACACCTTAAGATCGTTTGGTAGGCCAACGGTTTGGATATACCGGAGAAAATGACACGCGGACTGGGGCGCTATTCTATCTTTCGACGGTTCCGATTGGACCTTTTTCTTCTGGCCGCTTTGCTGTTGCCGCTTCCGGCAATTCTGCCTTTCTTAAGCCCAGGGTATTTTGCCTCCCACGATGGCCTGCATCATCTCTATCGCTTCGCCGATCTGAACTGGAGTCTTCACTCCGGGTTACTTTATCCCCGCTGGGCTCCCAACCATGGCTTTGGATACGGCTACCCCAATCTGAACTTCTATCCCCCTCTGGCCTACTATGTGGCTACTATTTTTCACTTCATGGGGGCTGGCTATTTCCTAGCCTTGAAGCTGGCCTTCATGCTGGCCTTCTTCCTGGCAGCCGGTGGTATGTACCTCTATGCCAAAGAGATCATGGGCCGCTGGTCAGGGCTCCTGGCCACTGCCGCCTACATTTATGCCCCATACTTCCTGGCCGATGGCCGGCTAAGAGGGGCCCTGGCCGAATTCTATGCCCTGGCCTTGTTTCCCCTGATCCTCTGGGCCTGCTATAAGCTGTTCAGCACCAGCAGATATGAGTACGCTCTGCTGGGCGCTTTTCTCTACGCAGCCTTGATCATCACCCACAACATGATGGCTTTCATCTTCGCACCGGTGTTGTTCGCTTACGCCATCTTGCTGGTGCTGTCCCATCGCCGTATGAAGCTACTGGTTCAGGGGGGCCTGGCTCTACTTCTGGCCTTTGGCTTGAGTGCCTTTTTCTGGCTGCCCTCCTTTGTTGAAATCAAGTGGGTTCGCGTTGGGCAGTTGGGCTTGCGTGGTACCGACTTTCTAAATCACCTGACCCCTCCGCTGGAGCTTATCTCGCCCTATCTGATCTATCGCTACTTCCCCCATCAGGGGACGAAGACTGAGCATCCTCTGGGGATGGTACAGGCGGTCCTCGTTCTCCTGTCCCTGGCTGTCATTTTGTGGAGGTGGAGAAAGCTAACTGGAAAGGTCCGCCAACACTATCTCCTCTTCCTAGGCTTGTTGGCGCTCGTCGTCTACTTGATGGTGTCCCCTTCAGCCTTTCTCTGGGAGAACGTTACCGCCTTGGCCCTTCTTGGTTTCCCCTGGCGTTTCATGTCACTGGCTATCCTGGCCACAGCAATTTTGACCGGCTGTGTGGTCCTTCCTTGGACTGAGCCAATGCGCGGGGAAAACGAAGGGAAAGAACGGCCTGAGCTACGTCTCACATATTTGTCTGTCCCTATCCTTGCCTTAGTCTTGATGGGAAGCAGTCTACCCCACCTGCCCTATGAGCCGATGCGTTTACCCTTCAGGGATACGGTGATTGCAGAGAAAGACGTGACCCCAAGAAGCATGGCCGAATATGATCTCCTGGTTAGCATCATGGGGCGGGAATGGATGCCTCAGTTTCTTCCCATCTGGGTGCGGGAGAACCGTGAGGAAATCCCTAAGCCTCTCAATAAAATGGAGAGCTCAACCACCTTCTCTCTTGTGGTTAACCCACCGCACATCGTCCTGGGGGAGCAGGCTCCCCAAAGCAGGGCTTTGACAGTCCGTTCCAGCGCAGCACTGAAGCTCTCTTTTCACACCTCTTATTTTCCCGGCTGGCAAGCCTATATAGACGGCGAAAAAAACCTCACCTATCCTTCGGGCAGACTGGGCCTGGTTACAGTGGACGTGCCACCCGGCGAACACCAGGTCCTATTGCGTTTTGAGGATACTCCTGTGCGGCGGCTGGGGTGGGCTCTGTCCCTGGCAAGCGCCCTTGTGCTGATCGCAGTTTTGATTCTTGGGCGTCACAAGGGAGCTTCAGGCTCGGTTGCTATTCTCCTATTGCTGATTGCAGCCATACCCTTTTTACACCTCCCATCCGAAAGAACGGCTAATATTCCCGAAACGTTTACAGCCAATTTTGAGAACAAGATCAGGTTCTTGGGCTACGATCTCGATAAGGGTCTTTACCAGCCTAGCGACACGGTGCATCTCACTTTGTATTGGCTAGCATTACAGGACTTGGATGTGAATTACAAAGTCTTCGTCCATGTGGTGGATGAGGAGGAGACTAGGTTGCTGGCTCAAAGCGATTCGGAGCCGGTATTCGGCTTCACCCCGACCACCCGCTGGCTGCCGGGGGAGATAGTAGCAGACCGCCACGAAATCGCCATTCCAGGGGATGCGCAAGCGGGGAGCTATCACTTCGTCACCGGGCTGTACCTCCCTGAGACCATGCAGAATCTGGAGATATTGGGTGAGAACATGGTCGGACAGGGAAACAGACTGGCCTTGCCACAACGCATAACGGTGAGTCCATGACCACTGACAACAGTCTGTTTCTCAATTCAGCTTTGATTCTGGGCCTTGCTTCGGCTGGATTCCTGATAACCTATAAAATAACCGGGATGCTCAGACTGTGGATAGAGAAGATAAAGGTCTTTTTTGAGCCGCCTAGAAGAGCCACGGTGGTACTTGTGGGGTTGATGCTTCTCTATGGAACAACGTTTTCGTACCTTTCATTGCGAAAATACCAAGCTTTGAATACATATATGGATTTGGGTGTATTTAGTCAGGTCTTGTGGAACACTACGCATGGCCGTCCGTTCGAGAACACAGTTGCCCTTGATAAGCCTTTCAACTATCTTGGAGATCATTTTGCTCCAGTCCTACTGTTGATAGCTCCCTTCTATGGAGTTTGGCCAGATCCTAGACTTTTGCTCGTTTTACAGTCTCTGTCGCTAACCTTGGGTGTTTTGCCAATCTTTTGGTACGCTTGTGACCAACTGAGAAATCCAGCAGCAGCTCTATCTTTTTCGACCATGTATTACTTATTCCCACCCATTCAATACGTAAATATTTTTGACTTTCATGTTATCACTCTTGCTATTCCATTATTGGGTTTTGCTACCTACTGGTTACTTAAGGAAGAATATCGCAGATTTCTTCTGTTGTTTGCAATGGCCTTGTTGGTGAAGGAGGATATAGCGTTTGTCAGCGCGACCTTTGGTCTATACATAGCACTTGTGCAGGGAAGGAAACGGCAGGGGTTTCTCATGGTACTGTGTGGGGCTGTACTAATAGCACTTCTGCTGAAGATGGTTATCCCTTTCTTCGCCGGTGGAACTGGATATATCTACCTCCATCGCTATGCCTATCTAGGAGAAAGTCTTAAGGAAATTGTCGGGACTATTCTCCTTCATCCCGTTGATGTGTTGAAGCACAATCTGATTTCGGAGAAGTTGGAGTTTGTGATTCAACTGCTTCTTCCTTTGGGTTTTGTTCCTCTCTTTGGGTTTGATCTGCTGATCATTTCATTACCAATTCTGGGCTACCTGCTACTGAGCGACTACCCGCCTAATTACTCAATTGAGTTCCAATACACCGCTCCCCTAATCCCTTTTATCTTCTTTGCGGCAATTGCAGGGTCCAGGCGTATCATTCGTTGGCAAAGAAGGAGACAGCCCTCTCTGCTATTTTCTATAATTGCATTTCTTCTCATAGCCAGTATCACTAACTACTTTCTTCATGCACCCGGTCCTTTTGCTTCGAAATTCCAAGATTGGTTCTATGCTGTTACAGAACACACAACTCTGGGTCATCAACTCATGGCACGAATCCCCACCGAGGCATCTGTCATGACGCCAGAGCGTTTTTTCGCTGGTTTGTCTCGGCGTAGAGAGCTTTATTGGATGGCTCAATTCGCCACACCTGATTCCCGTCCTGTGGATTACATCTTCTTTGACTCCATGTGGCCTTGGCCTTACAATATCCCGCCTCGGTATCCTCATAGGCTTGGCCCCAAAGGAGAATTGTCATACCCCCGTTTTGAGACGGTCTTTGAGTTGGATGGTTATATACTGCAGAAGTACATGGGAACGATTCCTATCACTAATCAACTGGGAGCCAACTTTGGCAACATGGTTGAACTTCTGGCCTACGAACCAAGTTGTGATGGACAAGGGCTCGTTCGCCCGCTTGAACCCGGGGAGACACTCTGTCTCGTTTTGGCTTGGCAAGCATTACGGAATTTGCAACACCGCTACGTATTCTTTGTTCACCTCGTTGACTCCAATCGAACGCCCACTCACCTATGGGCACAAATAGATCAAGAAGTGGGCAAGGGCCTTTTTCCTTCGATGCTGTGGGGAGAAGGAACAATCATGGCCGATGATTATGAATTGAAAATTCCTTGGGGTACCCCACCCGGTGAATACCTGCTACAAGCGGGAGTATATGGCTATGAGACCGGTCAGCGGTTGGGTTTGTTAGACAGCCGAGGCTCGCCTCAAGGAACCACAGTGACCTTGGGATCAGTTCGAGTGAAGCAGGCGACAAAGCCGCTTCCTGTGGAGTCCCTTTCGATTAAGCATCAAGTGCAGAAGAAGATGGTAGATGGGCTCAATCTGCTGGGACACGACTTTGGATTTGAGCGTGTTAGAGCTGGGGACACTCTGTCACTAAGCCTATATTGGCAGGCGGAAAGTGTAATGAAGAATGACTATCTGGCATCCCTACAGCTCAAGGGTGCTGGAAATCAGCAATGGATACAATCTGTGGGGGGAACCCATCCAACAAGCCATTGGAATCAGGGCGAGGTACTGCGAGATTGGCGCGATTTAACTCTAAGAGCTGGATTACCGCCTGGACCCTATCAGCTCTTGTTGAGGGTGATGCCTTTGGATTCCCAGTCTGGTGGAGAGGAGATCCTTCTTGGAAATTTGATCATAGAGGGGAGAGAGAGACAGTTTCAAATACCCCCTATCCAAACTCGTTTGACCCGGAGAGTTGGAAAGAGCATTCAGTTCCTGGGCTACGATTTGGGCTCCCGGACAGTTCCTGCTGGTGCAGTCCTGCATCTCACATTGTATTGGCAAGCTCTGGCGGAGATTGATACATCGTATACCGTCTTTACCCATCTCTTGGACGCCAATAATCGTATTTGGGGCCAGAAGGATAGCATACCTGACGGAGGAGCTCTACCAACTACTGGCTGGATTAGGGGAGAAGTCATAGTGGACAAATACGACATCCTTGTTGACTCTGCAGCTCCCGAGGGTGAGTATCGGATCGAAATAGGCATGTACCAGGCGATGACAGGTCAACGGTTGCCAGTTTTTGATGAACAAGGCACAATTTTGGGAGACCGGATTCTGTTGGAGAAGGTTCATGTCGGGCCTGAGTAGATTCATTATTCCTTCTAGACAGATATTCATCTTGTACATTCTTTGTATATACGTGGCCCTAGGAGTTTTTTACAGCACCATCATCCCCCTGGGTGAAGCGCCGGATGAGGCTCCCCACTTCACCGTTGTTCGGTACATTCTGCGAGAGGGTAGCCTGCCGGTCGGACCGGAGGAACATGAGGGTTTTCAGCCGCCTCTCTACTACCTTCTAGGGGCTCTGACCACCTTCTGGATAGATACTGACGGTTTCTATATTAAAGCTAATGCCGACTTCTCCCTGACCAATGAAGCCGCCCCCAAGAATCTTTTGCTTCACACTAGGGCTGAGTCTTTTCCCTACCGGGGCTGGGCTCTGGCTTGGCACCTGATACGTCTCCTCTCAATCGCTATGGGGGCGGTGACCGTTTGGGCTACCTATCGGTTGGCGCGCATGGCCATACCCGAACACCAGGAGATTGCCTGGGGAGCAGCCTCTTTCACCGCCTTCACCCCTGGCTTCATATTCATTAGCAGTATTGTTAACAATGATAACCTGGCCACCATGCTGTCGTCACTGATACTTCTCAAGATAACGATGATTTTGATGGACAGCAGGCGGGCCAGTGTAAGGGATTTCCTCCTGTTAGGGTTGCTCCTGGGGTTTGGTGTGCTGGCTAAAAGCAGCCTGATGGTCTTCGCTCTTGCCATTCTGGCCACGGCCTGGATCGTTGCCCACCGGCAGAGCCCCAACTTGTCTAACACCATTGGGCCAGGAATGCTGTTATCGTTGTCAACTCTGCTCCTGGGGTTTGCCGTATCGGGTTGGTGGTTCCTGCGCAATCGGTCTCTTTATGGTGACCCCTTGGGTTGGAGCCTCATCTTGAAGGCCAACGCTTTGCGGGAAGGACCTTTGAGCTGGGCAGACTGGCTACATGTATGGACCGGCCTGTATCGCTCCCACTGGCTGGCCTGGATAGGGATTGAGCTTGATCAGGCTGTCTACCTTGTCCTGGGTTTGGTGGTGCTGATAGCTGTGGCTGGGTTTCTTCGCCTGTTGATCAGTTGTCAGCAGTTAAGTTCCAAGACAGCCGTATTGCTACTTGTGTTGGGGGGGCATACCGGTCTGGTGGTTGTTTCCCACATGCGGTGGACCACGGTTGTTCAAGGGACGGGACAGGCTCGCTTGCTCTACCCGGCTCTTTCAGCTTTGGTGTTTTTCTTTTTCCTCGGTTTGATGCAGTGGTGGCCGCGCCAGCGCTACACCCTTCTGGCTGGGCTGGTAGGAAGCGGGATGTTCCTTTTGGCCCTGATTGCTCCTTTTCGCTATATCATGCCCACCTACGCCCCGCCGCCCATACTGACTTTGGCTGATCTCCCTGCCTCGTACAATCCTTTGTACCTTGACTTCGATGGCAAGATCAGGTTGGTGGGGTATGAGCTAAATGCGCGGCGCACTCAGGCTGGGGGAAACCTTCGTCTTGATCTCTACTGGCAGGCCCTACGGGACTTGGATCAAGATTACTGGCTCCTCATACAACTTCTGGATCAAGAGGGCCAATTCCTGATGTACAAGGATGGTTGTCCCTCAGGAGGCCGGTACACTACTGATTTCTGGCGATCTGGCAATGTTATTCCCTCTCGTCACTTTCTCGAGATCCCGACCTATGCTCAGGCGGGCCTATACAGTCTGGAGTTGAGGATCCATCCCTTTGGCCGAAATGATGGGTTACCAATCTTCGATCGGGACGGAGAGTTTTGGGGCGACCAGATTTCCGTGGCTGAGATAGAAATTGCTGGGGCATCGGCCGGTGCCTCGCCGTTATTACGGAGCGGCTAATCTTGTTTAGGCGAACTTCATGGGCCTTTTGGATTGTATGTTTGTTGGTTGTGCTCTATGTTCTCCTTTTCGCTCTGATATCGGTCAGACGCCATGATGCCCTTCTAACTGCTGGCTATGATCTGGGCAACATGGACCAGGCTGTTTGGAACACCATTTACGGCCGCATCCTGCGCTTCACCATGTGGGAGGGTGGAACCGTCCGCCTGGCAGCCCACGTCGAGCCTATCCTCATTCTACTTTCCCCTCTGTACCTGCTGTACAGCAGCCCCAAAACTCTCTTGATCCTCCAGACAGTGGTCATCGCCCTGGGCACGTTTCCGGTCTACTGGCTGGCCCGGGATAGATTGGAAAATGACCTGGCCGCTGTCATCTTTGCCACTGCTTATCTCCTCTTCCCCGGTCTGGAAGCAGCCAACGTGTTCGATTTCCACGCTGTGTCTCTGAGCACCTCTCTGTTGCTCTACACTTTCTATTTCGTGCAAAAAAGACAGTATGTCTGGTTCTCCGTCTTTGCTCTGCTGTCTGTGGCATGTAAGGAGGAAATCTCCCTCGTAATAGCCATGATGGGCTTGTACATTCTCCTTGTCCAGGGGATGAGATGGACGGGGATTGTCGTTACGCTTGCTGGTATAGCCTGGTTCTACGTGGCTGTTTACGTCATTATCCCCTATTTCGGCTCGTCTGGTGCTTCGCCATACCTTCCCTATTATTCAGACCTGGGTGAGAACCCCCTGGAGATAGGACTTAGCCTGATTGCCCGGCCTGGAACAGCCCTTGATCTCATCTTGAGCAAGCCCAAGATTGACTACCTCTATGGGCTCCTTTTCCCTTTTGCTTTCAGTTCCTTGCTGGCGCCGCACATTCTGTTCCTGAGCTTCCCCTCCCTGGCCATCAATTTCTTTAGCAGGCAAATCTATATGGGTCGCCCTGAGACCTTGCATTACCAGGCTCCTCTTGCACCCTTTCTGGTGCTGGCCGCTATCTATGGTCAAGGTTTTGTCGCAGATTGGCTTCACAGAGAGGTGAAGGTTCGGAAGACGGTGTCAACATCACTCCTGGCTGGTCTGATGTTGATGACTACTCTCAACTATCACCGTTTTCATGGCTTTACCCCTCTGGCTGTAGGATTTCGTTGGCCCCTGGTCACTGCCCGCCATCTGGTGGTCGAGGAGTTGGCCGCCCAGATCCCTGCCCAAGCCTCGGTCAGTGCTTCCCATCGGCTGATTCCTCACGTGAGCCAACGGGAGACCGTCTACCTCTTTCCCAGGGTAGAGGATGCCCAATACATATTCTTGGACATCTTGCCCACGGACCTGGCTATCATCACCAGGGATGTCTACGAAAGCGTACGCGAGCTGCTGGAGAGTGGACAATTCGGGGTTGTAGCCAGCAAGAATGGATTTCTTTTGCTCAAGAAGGGCCTGGCCAACCCCCACCTATCGGATGATTTCTATGATTTTGCTCAACCAGGTGACAGGGAGATTCAGCACCCTTTGACCGTCAACTTTGTCCCGATTAATCGGGGCTTTGTCCCGATTAATCGGGGCTTCGGGGACAAGCTCCAATTACTTGGTTTTGACGTGAGGGAGGAGGAGCGTACCTCGCTGCTTTACCTTTATCTTGATTTATACTGGCGCATCACCCAGCCGGTCAACGAGGACTATCGCATCTTTACCTTCCTCATGGGTAGTGATGGAAAGATTATTGAAGGGACCGATTTCGAGACCGCCGCCCCAATCTGGTACCCCACCAGCCACTGGCCCCCCGGCGCGATAGTGAAAGTTACGACGGCCCACTGGTCCCTGGACGAACATCCCGAACTGAAGGTGCTAGTGGGTGTAGTTGAGGGACCCAGCCAGTGGGAGCTTGAAAGGCGTCTCCTTCCCAGGATTGTCGCTTCGGACATGGTGCTGGGATTGCGTCAGGCTGATACTCTTCTGGAGTTGCCCCCATGGCGTAAGAAGGGGAGGGTAGCAGAGTTCTTGACTGTCAAGCGACTTTTCAGGCAACCAGACATTCGCTACCCACTGGAAGCCACCTTTGACAGCCAGTTGCGGCTATTGGGATACGATTTGGACGAGACCTCCATAAGGCCAGGAGATACTTTGTCCGTAACTCTGTACTGGCAGGCCTTGACAGGGATGAGGAAGTCTTTTACCGTTTTCGCCCATCTGGTGGATGAGGCGAACAAGATATGGGGGCAGAAGGATAGCGTTCCGTCTGAGGGAGCCCGGCCTACAACGGGATGGGTGGCGAAGGAAATAGTCCTGGATAGACATCAGATCCCAGTGGCCCCAGATGCACCAGAGGGTGACTATTGGATAGAGGTGGGACTGTATGATGTGAGCTCGGGGGAGCGGTTACAGTTACAGGTAGGGGGTGCGGAGGTGGATACACCCGATGACCGCATCCTGTTGACAAAGGTGCATGTAGTGCGTTAGACTAATCGTGCCCAGGTTGATATGGTCTCCGAGGGAACTGCCGTCAGCGGCGAGAACCGGTAAGCGTTCCAGATCGGGCCAGTGGTACATACCGGTGATGAGCTGGTACTGGCCGGCGGGGAGGTCTTTAGAGACGATAAAGCCGTAGTTGTCGCGGATCAGTTCACCTGGGGCCCAGGTAGAGGTGGGACGAAAACCGTCCACAGGATAGCGGTCCGACTGCCAACGAAGTTGGCCGCTTTCGTCCAGGAGTTGAACGAAGACGGTGTAATTTTCCTCCAGGGGGGTGTTTGTCCGCCATAGGAGAGAAAGTTGTACCACCTGATTGTGTTGGAAGGGGGCGGGTCCTTCATTAGGGATCAGATCGTAACCAACCAGCTCTATAGCCTGGCCTAGCTTCAAAGCGGTATGGTGCTGAGGCTGTTTAGGGTCAGGTAGGTTGGTCGTGGAGTAGAGGAGGAGCCGGGCGTATTGACTGAATTGAGTTTCCTGTACCTTATAGGTTCGTTCGGTCAACCATCTCTCCACAGGGCGGGGGAGCCCCTGCTCTGGGCCGCTATCAACTACCAGCCAGATGCGGCTATACCGTTTAATCAATCTCTCCAGAAGACTGACTGTTAACTCGGGCAAGGGGGGACCTTCCTTGACCAGGGCATACCAGTTTAGGGTGGTCTTGTCGTAGTTGAGGAAGAAGTCCATATAGCCGTGGTTGGTTAACACCATCACATCTTCCGGATCGGAGGCTTCTTTGAGATAGGCCAGTAGGGCCTGGTAATCGGTCCCTCCCCCGAATCGTGGATCGTCGTAGTAGCGGGGCAGGGTAAAAGCTATCAGAGACAGAAGGGTGATAAGGCTGCTTCCCGCTATCGTTAGTTGAGCTACCTTGGACAATGCTCTTCGGTACCGGCCAAAGTAGACTACCCCTGCCCCGGCCAGGAGGATGACACCTAGGGTGGCCCCCACGACCGCTAGATCAATTTGTGCCCTGTTACCTAGAGGATGAATCCAGGCAAAGTTCAGGTTGGCAGGCCGTAACAGGCGTAGGGACCACAATGGAGGAGAGTAAAAGGGCTCGTATATGGCCATGGTCCACATGGCCTGGGGGGTTATCTGGGTAAGGTAGGCCGAGTAGTCGCGGATATCTATCGCCACACCGACCATCTGCACGGCGAAGCTGAGGATGGTCAAGGTTCCAAAAGCAACTGTTGGCCAGAGGGGGCGGTCCCTCCATAGTCTTTCCACCAATGGGGCCAGCACTGCGATCACGAAGGGAGTTATGGGCAAAAGGTAACGGGGACCCCAACTCAATCCTCCCCACCAGGTAAGCCCTCTGGCGTAGGCGTAGAACAGGGTGTAGCCCACGGCCAGAGTAGCGCACAGCAGTGCCTCCCGCCCACGCTCTTGCCAGAAGAGGGGGAATGAGACCAGAGAGGCCAGGGCCACGGGGGTGAAGACGAAATAGCTCTTGCCTGGCGAAAACAGGAATCCCAGGAGCGCGCTCCTTATGCTTTCGATGACCGTGTCCCGCCTGATCGTGGGGCGGACAAAGTCAATCACTTGGTGAAGGCTATCAAGAGGGTTGCCACTTCTGAACTGATTGTAAGCAGCCATGGCAAGGAAGCCTAGCACCACAGGCCCAAGGAGCAAGATGATGGCCGTGGCCCGGCCCTTTCGCGTAGGAATGTCTTTGACATAAAGAGGCAACAAAAGGGCGAAGATAACACCTGCTACCACATTCGCTTCCTTGGTGGCTACAGACAGTCCCAACCACAGAGCGAAAGGGATAGCGTATCGAGTTCGGCCCTTCTTGGCCATCAGGAGAAGGAAATAGGCGGCCCCCAGAAAGGTAAGGCTGGCCAGAGGCTCTCGGAAGAAGAGCTTGCTGTAAGGGAGAGCGATAGTAGCTAGACCAAAGATCAAGGCCAGGGAAAGGCTGGTTCGCAGGGAGTAGTCCAACTCCAGAATGTATAAGAACAGCAGTGTGGCAGTGACCGCAGTGATAATCGCGTTGAAGATGGCTACAACATGGACGTTGCCTACATTGGAGAAGTGATTGGCAACGTAATGGAGAGGGGTGGCCAGGAATATCTGAGCTGGTTCGGCGCTGGGATAAGCTTCGTGGGCGGCATTAATGCGGACCGTACCGTAGGGGTTCCAATAGAGTGGGTTGATGGTTAACTCACCCCGTTTGGCCAAGCTGGCTCCAGCAGCGAACATGGCTGTCTCGTCGGTGGTGGGGAAGGTTCCGCTGTAAATCAGGAGGTAGAAGGCCAGAAAGAAAGTGAAGAGGCAGATCAGGATAGCGATGGTCGGATAACTGTTTTCCTGTTGATGGTTCATGGCAATTTCATGGTTGGTCAGGGGCTGAATACTTTTTAGGATGGTTGCGCGGCCGATATTATATCGTAGCACCAACCAAACTTCAAATGAAGGAAAGGTTTGTGGAACGACGAGGTAGTTCAGGAAACGTAAGGCCTCATTTGTTTGTCGTGGCCTTCATGGCCGTTCTGTGCCTTCTCTTCTTCTGGCGCATCATCACTCCCGGGCTATCCGACCGAGGCTCTTTTCCGGCGGGAGATTTCACCGATCAGTTCTACTCCTTTGCCATGTTTGAAGCCAGAGAGCTTGGTCAGGGACGGTTACCTCTCTGGAATCCCTACACCTATGCTGGCCATCCCTTCCTGGCCGATATCCAATCGGCTATCTTCTACCCGGTGAGCCTCCTTACCTTGTTCTTCAGCGCTATGACCGGTGGCTTCACCATGTATGCCCTGGAGTTGGAGGCCATCTTTCATTTTTTGCTGGTGGGTGTCTTCACTTACCTGTTTGCCTGGCGCTTAATTCGGCGCCGATGGCCGGCTGTTGTATCGGCCCTTGTCTTCACCTATGGCGGCTATCTGACCTCCTATCCCCTATTACAACTGGCCGTGTTGGAAGCTGACACCTGGTTGCCCTTGATCCTTCTTCTCCTGGACGTGGGCATGGAACGGGCCGGGCAAGGGAGAAGAAATGACTGGCCCTGGTTTGTGGGAGCTGGAGTTTTCCTGGGTATTTCCTTCTTGGCCGGTCATGGCCAATCGGGCCTGTACCTCCTGTACATGACCATCATCTATGCCGCTTTTCGGGCTTATACAAATCGTTGTCACTGGCGACGGGCTGTTGTCCTCTCTCTGATCGTTTTGACCGTCGGCTTTGGCGTGGGTGCAGCCCAACTCGTTCCCAGCACTGAGTTCTTGATTATCTCCAATCGAGCCACGGCGAGTTACAGCAAGCTGTCAGGGGGTTTCCCTTTCATTGACGCCCTTCAACTCCTGCTGCCCGGTTCAGTCACTCTCTGGTCTCCCCTTTATATAGGCATCCTCCCCTTACTTCTGGCTCTCTTCGCCGGGCTATTCCGCAGGGAGCGAGAGGTGTGGTTCTGGGGAGGCCTGGCCCTATTCGCTTTCGTCCTCTCTTTCGGAGGGAACACCTTCCTGTTTGTGCCTCTCTATCTGATAGCGCCGGGTTTCAACCTGTTCAAGTCTCAGGAGCGATCAGCCTTCTTCTTCAGCTTCGCTATGGCTATTCTGGCCGGGTATGGGACCCTCGTCCTGGGGAGGGGAATTCCTCGCTCACTCAGAGCTAGGTTCCACGGCTTCGTGCGTTTTGCGGGCTATCTCCTGGTGGGCAGCGTCGCCTTCTTCTTCCTCACCTTCCACGCCTGGCTGGGGGTCGAGCGTGACCCCGCCAGCCCTTTCAATGCCCTGACAAATCAGGCTGGTCTGCTGGCGCTTCTCCTTTGCCTCAGCTTTATCTTGCTCACCCTGCGGCAGCGGGGAGTCCTGCGCGGCACCGGGCTGATGGCTTCGGTGGTCGCCCTGGTCATCTTTGACCTTTTCACCGTCAACTGGGAGATCAACTTCAGCCCTCTCAAGCCTGAGGAGCACTATCCCCCCCTTACAATATTGCAACCGATCCAGACCGATCCGGGGACCTTCCGCACCTATAACGAGTGGCGGCTGCCACCCAACTATGGCGATGTCTACGAAGTAGAGGAGATATGGGGCTCCAGCCCGCTACGCCTGGCCCGCTATGAGGAGCTGTTGGAGAAACTTCCTATGGCGCGGGTTTGGCAGTTGCTGAACGTGAAATATGTTATCACCTGGCGCAAAACCTTGGTGCCTGAGTCTGAAATCCTCTACCAGGAACCGGTAACCAGCGAGGATATCACCTACCTGCACCGACTGAAGAAAGTCTGGCCGCGGGTCTACGTTGTCAATCAGGCCATTGTGGCAGAGGATGACCAGCAGGCGTTGCAACTCCTGGCTGAGCCGGAGTTCGATCCCCTTGAGATGGTGGTCCTGGAAAAAGAGCCACCATTTACTTTTCCTTCCTCCAGTAGCTCCGAGCCCGCCTCAGTTCAGTTGAGAGAGTGGATTCCAGGACGGATGGTCTGGGATGTAGAGCATGATTCTGACGGCCTGTTGGTTTTTAGCGAGCTTTACTATCCGGGCTGGCGGGCCAGGGTCAATGGGGAGGAGGTCGAGATTCTGCAAGCTGACTACATCTTGATGGCTGTGCCAGTCGCCACCGGCAGTCATCAGGTAGAACTGATCTTTGACCCCCTCTCGGTCAAATTGGGAATGGGTATCTCCGGAATTACTCTGCTCGTCGTGGCTGCTCTACTGGTCTTGGCCTGGAGGGGATGGGGTTAATAGCAGCTAATAGGGTCATGAGTTATACTTCTACGTCTCAGAGCCAAACTATCTGGATCTTCCGCAGGGAAACAGTCCTCCTACTAGGCATTATCCTGTTGGCCTTCGCTATCAGAGTATATCGCCTGGGCTTTTTCCCTCTGCATGGTGATGAAGCTTTCGCGGTTATCTTCACCCAGCACCGCTTGCCTGATATGATCTATTATCTCAAGATTTCTGGGCCTGATCCGCATCCACCTCTCTACTTCCTGACCCTCCACTTCTGGCAGACCCTGGCCGGCAGCAGCGAGGTGGCCGTTCGCTACCCTTCTTTGACCCTGGGGATATTAATGATCCCCCTTATTTACGAGCTGGGGAAGAGGATTTTCACCGTGCAAGGGGGCCTCCTGGCCGCTTTTCTAGCCGCTCTCAATCCCTTCTTCGTCTGGTATTCGCAGGAGACCAGGATGTACATGATGTTGGCTACCCTCAGCCTGTTGTCGGTTCTGCTCTGTCTCAGGGCCTTGCGGGAGGACCGGGTCGCTCTTTGGATCGGCTATGTCCTGGCCACTGTTCTGGCCATCAGCTCTCACTATTTTGGTCTCCTGATCCTGGCTGTTGAAAACGGCATCTTCTTCCTTGTGAAAGAGAACTGGCCCCTGTGGAGGAAGTGGTTTCTCGGGCAGATAGCCATTGTCTTGATCTATACGCCTTGGGCACTCTCTGTCGCCAGTTTCTTGCTTGCTCACAGCAAGGACTGGATCAGGCCGGTTGGCCTTCTTGCCATGCTCAGGCAAGTCCTTGTAGTCTATAGCCTTGGGGTCACAGTACCTGGCGTGCTGGGCCTTGTACTATCCCTCCCCTTTGTCCTTCTGTTTCTATTAGGGTTGCTGACCTCTTGGTGGGAGGAATGGAGGAGCGGTTTGGTCCTGAGCCTTTACTTAGGACTGCCTCTTCTGGGCGTTTTCTTTATCTCTTTACAGCGCCCTATATTCCATGAGCGGTACTTGATCCTGATCGTGCCAGCCTACCTGGTGACCCTGGCCAAGGGGATAAGTGCTGTTCGCTCTTTCCCGATCGTGACCTCATTTGTTAAAGCCAGGCTTTCGTCCTTGACGTTGAGGCTACCGATGGCTGTTTCTTTGGCTCTTTTAGTTGTGTCTTCTCTCTATTCGCTATTCAACTACTTCTACGTACCTCAATACGTCAAAAGTCCTCCTTGGCCAGCCCTGGCTCATCTCATCGAGGAGACCGGGCAGGAAGGGGATGTCATCATCTACAACTACCCGGATCCCTCGCCGGTCTACTACAACGATGGCCGGTTGCCCATCCTCCTTCTGCCGACAGATTTCCCCCTTGATGTGAAGGGGACGACAGACAGTTTGAACCAGTTGTTGGCTGACAACCGACGCATCTGGCTGGTGCCCCACAAGGCCGACAACTGGGATGCTGATGGCTTCGTCGAAACCTGGCTGGACCGCCACGCTGATAAGGTTCGCCAGGAGGCCATTGATTCCCTACGCCTTAACCTCTACCTTACGCCACAGACTTTCCTGGGGCTCATGCAGTCAGTGGAGGCTGACTTTGGGCACCAGGTGAGATTGCTGGGCTACCGTCTTGGTGGTGATGAGATGGCAGTTGATGCTTACAGCCTCAAAATGGAACCAGGGCAGGTTCTCCCCTTGACCCTCTATTGGCAAGCCACTGCTTCAATGGAGGTTGACTATACTGTCTTCACCCACCTCCTTCAGGAGGGGAACGGCTTATGGGGCCAGAAGGATAACCAGCCGGTCGGTGGAAGCTATCCCACCAGCCAATGGACGGTGGGCGAAATGGTCGTGGACAAATATGACATTCTGGTCAGCTCAGAGGCTCCAAAGGGGAAGTACCTTTTGGAGGTGGGCCTGTATGACCTGGTTACGGGAGAGCGCCTGCCGGTACTTGACCAAGAGGGGCAGGTGATGGACGACCGGGTGATCCTGGTCGAACTGGAGATAGAATAGGAGAGAATTGTGGAGGATCGCCTGTTATACAGGATTCAGGAAGGATTGGTGGCCAATGGCCGTCTGGTAACCTTGCTACTCTGTCTGGTGGTTGGCACCTTGGGTGGGCTGCTTATCGCCTTTGTTTCCCCGCTTATTGCCTTGGCCCTGGTGGTTGCTTTGGCCGGGGGGCTGGTTATGCTCCGCAGCACCCAGTGGGGGCTGTTCGCCCTCATCGGTGTGATTTGTTTGCTTCCCTTTGGGGCTGTTCCCATCTACCTGGGCTTCTATCCCACTTTTTTGGATGTCGTCCTCTTGACTCTGTTCGCCGTCTGGCTGGTCAGGGCCTTGAGCCGTCCTGATGAGAAGCTGATCTCTTCCCCTCTAGATCTCCCCATTCTTATCTTCGTGGTCCTGGCCTTCTTTTCCTTCGTGATGGGGCTGCGCTACGGTGGGTTGACCAAGGATACCTTGCGCCATTTTGCCGAGGTTATCATCGCCATCGCCCTCTACTTTGTGACGGTCAATGTTGTACGGAAGAGGACGCAGCTAGAACAAGTAGTGAGGGTCATCATGCTAGCTGGTTTCGCCGCGGCCTTCATCGGCGTGCTCCTCTATTTCCTGCCCGAGACTACCACCATTCGGCTGCTATCGTCTCTGCGCATTTTCCACTACCCGGCCGGTTTTGGTGTCCTGCGCTTCATCGAAGATAATCCAGAGTTGCCGATGCGTGCTACCTCTACTTCCATTGACCCCAATGTCCTGGGCGGCTTGCTAATCACAATCACCGCCCTTACCGCCCCGCACCTCTTCGCCAGACGGCCACTGTTCCCCAGGGTCTGGGTGGCCCTCGCCCTGATGAGTATGGTGACTTGCATGGTCCTGACCTTCTCCCGTGGCTCCTTCATGGGCCTGGGGGTGGCCCTGGCATTCCTGGGAGTGGTGCGTTATCGCCGCCTGTTTTTTCTCCTGCTCGTGGCCGGTATTGCTATCTTGGTGTTGCCTCAGACACAGGTTTATGTGCAGCATTTCCTGGAGGGACTGACCGGCCAGGACCGGGCGACCCAGATGCGGATGGGGGAGTACTACGATGCCCTGAACCTCATCGCCCGTTATCCCTGGTTCGGGGTGGGCTTTGCTGGTGTCCCTTCCATTGACCTCTACGTGGGCGTCTCCAGCGTCTACCTTCTCATGGCCGAGGAGATGGGCCTGGTGGGCTTAGGGGCCTTCTTCTTGATCGTAGGTCTCTTTTTCACCCAAACCTGGCGGGCCTGGCGTCGGTTGACGCCCGACTCCTGGCTTGATCCCATCCTCCTTGGCCTCATGGCGGCCCTGGTGGGCACCCTGGTGGGCGGCATTTTTGACCACTACTTCTTCAACCTCGATTTCCCCCATTCGGTGGCCTTCTTCTGGCTCACCGTCGCTCTGACAATGGTGGCTGCCCGCCTGGCGGCGCAAGAGGAAGGGATTTCCTCTGTCAGCAAACTCAAGGCTCTTTTGAGTGCGGGATGATGAGCCGCTGACCATAGGACAAAAAGTTGGTATAATGAGAGCCACTGGCCGGGTAGGGGCGACAACTCAACCACTGAAAGGAAATCAACTCTATGGCACTCTACGAGTTTGAAGGCAAGCGCCCGGAGATAGCTGACAATGCTTTTGTCCACCCTGAGGCGGTGGTTATAGGTGGGGTGAGGATTGGGGCCGGGTGCTACATTGGGGCCGGAGCGGTATTGCGCGGCGACTGGGGGGATATTGTGGTCGGCCCCGGTTCCAACATCCAGGAGAACTGTGTCATCCATGCCCGACCGGGGGAGACAACTCATCTGGGCCCCAACAGCCACGTTGGTCATGGCTCCATCATCCACGGCGTCACCCTGCGGGAGCACGTTCTGGTGGGCATGGGGGCTGTCCTGCACGACGGCGTGACGGTGGGTGAGGGGGCCGTCATCGGGGCCGGATGTGTCATCCTGGAGGGGACTAGCATCCCCGCGCACAAGCTGGTGGTGGGTGTGCCCGGGCACGTAGTCGGCGATGTGACCCCTGAGCAAGATGAGTTCTTCTGGCAGGGGACCAGACTCTACCAGGGCCTGGCCGGCCGTTGCTTGGTGGGCCTGCGTCGTCTGGATTAACAGAGACCGATGGCGAAGCTGTTAGGGACCCGCTGGCTGCCTGTCCTGGCCGGACAGGCCAGGGAAAACCGGTAGCTTTCAGGCCAGGGGAAGCCCCCTGCCCATTCAGGCGGGGGAGTGATCACCGCCGGCCCAGTTCCGTCAGAGAGCGTCCAGGGACCAAGAGGCGAGGTTGGTTACCAAAAGAACCTTTTCCTTGTTTGTGTGTTTTACCATATGCCCCTGAAAGATATTTGCAAACAACTCTGAGGGGAAAGGCAACGTGGAAAAGTAATAGATGAATCTCCGCAGCCTATGCCATTGACAAAAGCTACCAGGCATGATATCATTAGGCAGTGTGAACCTGGGTGGTGTCCAGGATAACTCGATTTGCAGTAGTATCTCCCGTGTGGATTGGTGACTAATGATGGATAGAGCTGCTACAGATGACAAGATCAAGCTGAGGATTGATGATCTCCATCTGAGCTTCGGTGGTGTTAGCGCTCTTACGGGAGTAAGCCTGGAGGTTCAGGATGGGGAGATTCTGGCCCTCATTGGGCCCAACGGGGCTGGTAAGACCTGCATCCTCAACTGCATAAACGGCTTCTATCGTCCCCAAAAGGGTAAAATCTACTTTGAGAACCGGGATATCACTAGGTTTCCCCCTTATAAGATCGCTGCCCTTGGCATCTCCAGGACTTTTCAGAACATTGCCCTTTACACCGGACTCAGCAGCCTGGACAACCTGATGGCCGCCCGCCACGTCCACATGAAGCACGGGATGTTAGCGGGCGCTATCTATTTTGGAAGGGCGCGTCAGGAGGAAATCGAACATCGTAAGGTAGTCGAGGAAATCATTGACTTCCTGGAAATGGAGCCGATAAGGAAGAAGGTGGTGGGAGCTCTGCCCTACGGGTTGCGCAAGAGGGTGGAGCTAGGTAGAGCCTTGGCCCTGGAACCAAAGCTCCTTCTCCTGGATGAACCGATGGCTGGTATGAATGTGGAGGAGAAGGAGGATATGGCTCGCTTTATCCTGGACGTGCATGCGAGGCGGGGGGTCACCATCCTGCTGGTGGAGCACGATATGGGGCTGGTGATGGACATAGCGGATAGGGTGATCGTGCTCGACTTTGGGCTGCAGATCGCCGAGGGGCTGCCTGACGAGATCAAGAGTGACCCCCGGGTGATCAAAGCCTATCTGGGGGAGAAAACGGCAGGAGCGCCCACGTGACACCTATGTGAAAGGAGAACGCCTATGCCTGTCATAACCATGCCCGCGCCCTTGCGGGAAAAGCTTGGCCCCGAGGCAGCCGACTCCTTGATCGAACTGCTCAATCAATGGGGCGATTGAGTGAAAGAGGATGTTATCGTCCTGGTGGAAGAGAAGTTCGAGAGGAGATTGGTCGAGGAGATCTCAAAACTTCGGGGGGAATTGAGAGAGGAGATGGCCGGGCTCAGGGTGGAGCTGGCCAACACCCGAGCTGATCTGATTCGCTGGATGTTCATCTTCTGGGTGGGGCAGGTGGCGACCATCCTTGGTATCCTGTTCGCGTTCTTCAGGTAATCGGGAGGAACATCTTTGTGAGCGATGTGAAAGGAGAACGCCTATGCCTGTCATAACCATGCCCGCGCCCTTGCGGGAAAAGCTTGGCCCCGAGGCAGCCGACTCCTTGATCGAACTGCTCAATCAATGGGGCGATTGAGTGAAAGAGGATGTTATCGTCCTGGTGGAAGAGAAGTTCGAGAGGAGATTGGTCGAGGAGATCTCAAAACTTCGGGGGGAATTGAGAGAGGAGATGGCCGGGCTCAGGGTGGAGCTGGCCAACACCCGAGCTGATCTGATTCGCTGGATGTTCATCTTCTGGGTGGGGCAGGTAGCGACCATCCTCGGCATCCTATTTGTGTTCTTCAGGAAATAAACATGTGATTTGTGAAGGAGAGGCAGTGCATATGGTAGAACTGGATACTCTTCCCAAGTACCTGGTACAGGGGTATGAGAAATATGGTGACCACAAAGTGGCCATGCGTAAGAAGGAGTTCGGCATCTGGCGGGAGTACACCTGGGCCGAGTCTTATCAGCACATAAAGCACTTCTGTCTGGGCCTTGTTAGCCTTGGGCTGGAACGAGGGGACAAGGTGGTCATCATCGGTGATAACGACCCTCAGTATTTCTGGGCCCAACTGGCCATCCAGGCCGGCGGTGGGGTGGCGGTGGGCATCTTCACCGACAGCATCCCCAGCGAGATCCAGTACATCGTTACCCATTCGGATGCCACGTTTGCCCTGGCCAAGGATCAGGAACAATGCGATAAGCTGCTGGAGATTCGAGACCAGGTCCCGGCTGTCAAGAGGGTCATCTACTGGGAAGAAAAAGGGCTGTGGAACTACAACGATCCCTGGTTGATGAGCTTCGAGGCGATCGAAGCTCTCGGTCGTCAACTGGATGAACAGGAGCCGCATCGTTTCAACGAACTGGTGGCCCAGGGCAGAGGCGACGACCTGGCCATCTTCTGCTACACCTCCGGTACCACCGGCTTGCCCAAAGGAGCCATGATCTCTCACGAGAACCTGGTCTCCGGCTGCCATATCTACAACCAGATTGACCGTCGCCTGGACAGCGATGAGTACCTCTCCTTCCTGCCCCCAGCCTGGATCACCGAGAACGTGCTGGGCCTGACTGTGCATGTCATAAACGGCATGATCATCAACTTCCCTGAGGAACCAGAGACTGTCCAGGAGGACCTGCGCGAGATTGCACCCCAGGCCCTCTTGTTCAGTTCGCGTCTCTGGGAGAACCTGGTCTCCATGGTCCAGGTGCGCATCACCGACAGCTCGTGGATCAATCGCTTTTTGTACAGGGTTTTCATGCCGGTGGGCTACCGGGTGGCCGACCTGCGCTTCGAGGAGGGGCATGTTCCTCTGCACTGGCGTCTCCTCAACGCCTTAGGAGAGGTAGCTGTCTTCCAGCCTCTGCGCGACAAGCTGGGCCTGACTCGGGTGAAGTCGGCCTACACGGCTGGGGCAGCGCTCAGCCCCGACGTAGTACGTTTCTTCCGGGCTATCGGGGTCAACATCAAGAATCTCTTTGGCTCCACCGAGGCTCAGATCCACACCCTGCATATCGGCGATGACGTTAAGTTTGAGAGCGTGGGGGTGCCCCCGCCGGGCATGGAAATCAAGATCGCCGAGGATGGCGAGATCTGGGTCAAGGGCCCAACCGTCTTCCGGGGCTACTACAAGAACCCGGAAGAGACGGCCGAGGCGCTGTCAAATGGCTGGTTCCACACGGGCGACGCCGGTTATCTGCGCGAGGATGGTCATCTGATCTACTTGGACCGGGTGAAGGACCTGCTGGAACTGGCCAGCGGCGAGAAGTACTCACCTCAATACATAGAGGGTCGGTTGAAGTTCAGCCCCTATATCAAAGACGTGATGTCCATTGGTGGGAAAGACAGAGCCTTCGTCACGGCCATCATCAACATTGACTTCGACAACGTGGGCCGCTGGGCGGAGAAGAACCGCATCCCTTACACCACCTTCGTTGACCTCTCGCAGAAGCAAGAGGTGTATAATCTCATCCGCAAGGATGTGGTCCGCGTAAACCGTGCGCTGCCGCCGCCGGCCCGTTTGCGCAAGTTTGTGCTCTTGCACAAGGAGTTCGACCCTGACGAGGCTGAACTGACGCGCACGCGCAAGCTGCGCCGGGGCTTTCTGGAAGATCGCTACCGGCCCATGATCGAAGCCATGTATGGCGGTCTCGATGAAGTGCGGGTGCAGGCTGAGGTCAAGTACCGCGATGGACGAGAAGGGGTGGTGGAGACGGCGGTGCGGGTTTGCTCGTTGGATGAGGAAGGATGAGGAGACCGCCAAAGGAGGCAACGATTTGCATTGGAAGCTCTTCCCCCAGTTCTTTGTGACCGGTATCCTGACCGGCGGCGTGTACGCTCTGGTTGCGCTGGGCCTGGTGCTCATCTACAAGTCGTCGCAGGTGTTTAATTTTGCTCAAGGGACACTGTTGATGTTCGGCGCTTTTGTCTGTTGGCACTTCCTGGTGCCGTTGGGGTGGCCACTATGGCTGTCGCTGATCGCGGCTATCATCGTAGCCGTGCTGATGGGGTTGCTGATCGAGCGGTTGGCGCTGAGGCCCCTCATCGGTCAACCCATCCTGGCCACGATCATGATGACACTGGCTATGGCGGAGCTCATCAAGGGGTTAAGTATTCTCATCTGGGGCTCTGTCCGCCAGGTGTATCCTGAGCTTTTCCCTCTGAAACCCTTGATTATCCCACTGGGAGGGGACCTCCGCATCGTGCTCAAGCTGCCGCTGGTGTGGTCCTTTGGCATCGCCATGGCCGGTGTAGCCCTGTTCGCCCTCTTCTTCCGCTACACCAAGGCCGGGCTGGCCATGCGAGCGGCAGCCGAAGACCATCAGTTGGCCCAGAGTGTGGGGCTGAATGTGCGGCGCATCTTCGGTGTGGCCTGGGCTATCTCCGGGGTCGTTGCCCTGGCCGGTGGTGTCCTCATCGGCAGCATCGCCGGCGTGGAGGCCACGCTGGCCAATGTGGGCCTCCTGGCCTTTCCAGCCGTTCTGTTCGGCGGACTGGAATCAATGGCAGGGGCTATCATCGGCGGGTTGACAGTAGGGGTAGTCGAGTCCCTGGCCAGTGGCCTGCCCGCCAACCCGGACATCCGCGCCCTGGGGCTGGGGGAAATCGCGCCCTATGTGGTCATGCTCCTGGTATTGCTCTTCAAGCCCGATGGCTTGTTTGGACTGGAGCGGATCGAAAGAATTTGAATTGTCAGTTCTGGAGGGGACAAATCATGAATGGTTACAAGGTGACAGTGCAGATCGAGAAATTGGAGGAGGGGGGCTATCTGGCTGTAGTGCCCGAGATTCAAGGCTGCCATGCGGAGGGCGAGACCATCACCGAGGCTATCGAAAACGCGCAGGATGTGGCTCGAGTAATCCTGGAGCTGATCCGCGAGAAGGGCTTGCCTATGCCTCTCTTAGATTACGTTGAGGAGGAGTCTGTGACCTTACGAGCTGAGCTGCTGGTGCCGGCAGCGTGAAGTACAGGGAGTTGATCAGGAAGCTCAGCAAGCGGGGGATTGAGTACTACCGCGATGCCAAAGGGTCCCATGAAATCTGGTGGGACCCAGCCACCGGCCGGCGGACCACAATCCCCCGTCATCCGGGGAAGGAAATCAAGAAATGAACGCTAGCAAAGATTCTCAAGGACCTGGGACTGGAGCTCACGGACCTATGAGGACTGCTACAGCGGCGGAACCACAGATCATAGAGGGGCTAGATAATGGCTGCCATCCGTCCTGCCGGTGATTTTGACACGACCTATAGCAAAGACATGGCAGTGCTCCGCCAGGCGTGGCATTGGGTAGTGACCATCCTGTTCCTGTTTTTTCTGTTCGCGCTGCCGACTTTCGCCAGTGGATACATCGTGGGCATCGTGATCACCATTGGCATTTGGTTGATCGCGGTGCAGGGCCTGGGCATCCTGACCGGGTACACGGGACAGATATCGCTGGGTCAGGCGGCCTTCATGGCCGTGGGGGCCTATGCCTCGACCTTGCTGGTCACCCGGCCCGGACTTTCTTTCTGGCTGGCCTTGCCCAGTGCCGGACTCATCGCCGGCCTGGTCGGTCTTATCTTCGGCCTGCCCTCGCTGCGCATCAAGGGTTTCTATTTGGCCATGGCCACCCTGGCTGCCCAGTTCATTATCCCCTGGGCCATCCGCGTCACGGCGCCCGAGATCACCGGCGGGGTCCAGGGATTGGAGGTGCCGCCCCCTCAGTTGGCAGGGATCACTTTCAGTTCCCACAGGATGTACCCCATCGTCATAGCGGTTGTCTGCCTGACAACCATCGCTTTCAAAAACCTGGCTCGCACGCGGACCGGGCGGGCCTTTATCGCCATCCGCGACAACGACCTGGCAGCCGAGGTGCTGGGTATCAACCTCTTCACCTACAAACTGCGGGCCTTTTTCCTCTCCGCCTTCTACGCCGGGCTGGCCGGCTCTCTCTGGGCCCACTACCTAAGTCATGTCAGGCCCGATGAGTTTGGGTTGGATATGTCAATCTGGTTTCTGGGGATGATCATCGTCGGCGGTATGGGCAGCGCCCTGGGCCCGATCTTCGGCACCATCTTCGTCCGTCTCTTGAAAGAGTTCGTGATTGTACTTGTACCGTTTCTCAGTAGCACCTTCCCGGCGTTCGGGGGAAATCTGCGGGCTGCGTTGACGCCGATGGTCTTCGGCCTGGTATTGATGCTTTTCCTGATCTTTGAGCCGCGGGGGCTGGCCCACCGCTGGGATATTCTCAAGGCGGCCTGGCGTTTGCGACCCTTCTCCCATTGACGAATCTCATGCCGTCAGGGTCCCCCTATACCGGATTGTGAGGAGGACAAAAGGAGAGAGTGATGAAAAAAGTGATAGCTGGCTTGGGCATTATCATTCTGTTGCTGCTTGTGGCCTGCGGACCAGGCGGGGGCCAGCCAGCCGTCGTCGGCAGCCCTACGGCCGCTACACCGCAAAAGGGCTTGGTCTTCACCCCCCCGGCGACACGAGAGCCCGGTGAGGCCGCCTCCATTAAAGTGAAGCCGACGGACACGCCGCTGCCGCCACCACCCACTCCGACCCCACTGCCCGTAGAAGAGCAACCGACAGGGGGTCCGATGGTGCAGATTCCGGCCGGTCCCTTTGTCATGGGGAGTGACGACGGCGACCCGAATGAGTCACCAGCTCAGGAGGTAGATCTGCCGGCCTTTGAGATAGACCAGTTTGAGGTGACCAATGCTGATTTTGCCAAATTCGTCGAAGCGACCGGCCATGTGACCGATGCTGAGAAACAGGGGATTGGCAATTGGCGGGACTACGCTGCGGGAAAGGATAACCATCCTGTGGTTAGGGTGACCTATAACGACGCCGTGGCTTTTTGCCAATGGGTGGGCAAGCGGCTGCCCACTGAAGCTGAATGGGAGAAAGCAGCGCGTGGTGACGACGGTCGTCTCTATCCCTGGGGAAATGAATGGGACCCGAATAAGGCCAACGTTAAGGAGACCGGCCTGCGAGGGACGACGGCTGTGGGTAGTTTCGGCGAGGGGGTCAGTCCCTACGGTGCACACGACATGGCCGGCAACGTGTGGGAGTGGACCTCCAGCCCCTTTGTGGCCTATCCCGGCAGCACTTACCAGGATCCCTTCTATAGCCCAGACTTCCGCGTGATCCGAGGTGGTGCCTGGTTCGAGGAGGAACCCACGGTGCATGTCACCAGCCGCAACGCCGGCGACCCCAACATCACAGCCAACGACGATGTCGGCTTCCGCTGCGCGAAGTAGCTGATGGGGGATGGCATATAGCGTATGGCGCATAGCGGGCTATCAGCTATAAGCCATAGGCTATAGAGCGAAGCGAGCCATAAGCCATAGAGCGAAGCGGGCTATCAGC
>JBHIDP010000003.1:0-33067 GCA_046760185.1 Anaerolineae bacterium | reverse complement strand
CCCTGGTGGCTACCCTGATCCGAAGCCGGTTCAGACGGAGAAGGCAGTGGTAGGGACTGCTGACATCGTGCAGCAATCTTGGCAGCCACCCACAAAGGCAACTTCTTCGACGACTTGGAGGTGCGTCAGCCTCAGCAACCAGCGAGTTGGCCTTGATTTCTCTGAAGATGTCTGCTATGATATAAGCGTATAGCCTTGCTAGAGGGTCATCTACTCTGTTTGGCCGGAAGGTTGGAATGATGAGTGTTGAAGTTGCACAACTAGACCTCAGACTCCAGGCCACCCCTGTTGTAAAGTGGGCGGGTGGCAAAGGCCAACTGTTGGAGCAGTTTGGGCCATTGTTTCCCTCTCATTTCAACAAGTACATTGAACCCTTCGTTGGTGGGGGGGCTGTGTTCTTCTACCTTCGCAATGAGGGTCTCATTGCTGATGGAGTCATTCTCAATGACTTGACCCAAGAATTAATGACATGTTACGAAATCATCCGGGACCGGGTTGATGAGTTGATCGAAGAGCTCCGCCACCATGAAGTTCACAAGACGGAGAAGAGCTATTTCTACGAAATCAGAGGATGGGACAGGAAAACAGATTTCAACGAACGCAGTCCGGTCGAGCGGGCTGCCCGCACGATTTTCCTGAACCGGACCTGCTACAATGGCCTGTACCGAGTGAACAGCCGAGGACAATTCAATGTGCCCTTCGGCAGTTACAAGAACCCCACGATCTGTGACGAGGACAATCTGCGGGCAGTCAGTCAGGCCCTTCAGGGGGTTGAACTTCGTTCAGAGGACTTCGAACGGTGTGTTGAGTGGGCTGGCCCGGGCGATTTTCTTTACCTTGATCCGCCGTATCACCCGCTTAGTGAGACGGCTTCATTTACCAGTTATACGAGGGACGATTTTGACAAAGATGATCAGCGCCGTCTAGCGGAAGTATTTCGGCAACTCGATCGGAAAGGCTGCATTGTCATGCTTAGTAATTCCTGCACCTCCTTCATCCGACAACTCTATGTTGATTATAGGCAAGAGGTCGTTTCTGCAACACGTGCCATAAGCTGTAAGGGGGATGGACGCGGTAGCATCCCGGAACTTGTCATTTTGAACTACTAACTTCGTGTCAGAAAGAGGAAGCAGCACTATGTCTGGTTACATCATGAACCTCGGCACTATAGAACAGCGCGCGGGTCGGGAAAAACTAGAGTTGTACTGCAGGTACGGTGCCTATGGGACTCTAATCGAGCGTCCTTCGGAAGATTCTTGGCACCATACTCGAGAAAGAATCTTGGCGGACTATGTTACGGTCCGTCCTGGCGCGTTGGTGTTCTTCTTCCTCGGTCGTAATATTTATGGTGTTGGTCGGGTTGTTGGCTTCGATGTAGAAGAACAGCAGCTAGCTGCCTTGTCCAACTATCCAGGTGCCTCGTTTCCCCACGCTACCACACCACAGAACCCCGATGACTACCTGTGGCGAGAGAATGGAGAGGAGAATCTGCGCTGGGTAATCTTCTTTGAGCCGCACCCCTACTTCTTCAAGACTGGTCTGGACATGGACGAGGTGTTGGCAAGCGATGTCAAGGGTGTCGTTCGCTCTCTCCGCATCTTCGAGAGAGTCAGCTTTATTCAGATGGAAGACGAAGAGACTCAAGTCATACTTGATTTGCTACTCCGGCGCAACGAAGATATTCTCAACGGGTATCCGTTTCCTGACCAGGTCTTCGATTCACGAGCCGAACAGATTCACACCAGGGTTCGCGAGCATGATCTCACGCGTTATCAGATTGACCTCGATGGGCTTATTAGGAAACATGCTAAACGGGATGGCTCTGTTGGTCACGAAGCCTTGGTACATGCATGGCTGACCAACGCCCTTACACAGAGGCAAGAACAGGCAGTTAGGATATTCGGCAATTGGGACTATGTGACAAATCAGTACCCGGCCTCTCCCCAAAAGCCAGTCCAGTTTATGGACAGAATTGACATTTTCGGGTATGTCGAGAAGAGGATCTCACAAGAGGCTTCGCCCACGGTGGTCCGCTACAAGATTGTCGAGATCAAGAAGGGCAAAGTAGCAACTGAGGAGGGCATAAACCAACTCATCAAGTATGTAGACTGGGTAGCTCATACTCGGGCGGGTGGAGACTACAGCTTGGTAGATGCCTATTTCGTGGCCCATGATTACGCCGATGACGTGGTCCAATATGTTCAGAGCACTCTGCCCAAGGATTTTGTTACCCCTCGGCGACCCTATGCGCCCGCCCAGTGGAAGCAGTTAGAACTCATCCGATACACATACACGGGAGGGACGCCCGCTTTAGAATTGCAGCGGCATTATCCGAGTGAAGTGAAAGAGCAATGACGGTTCATCTAGCTATTTTTCGTCAGCCTTACCTCGACCTGCTACTGAGCGGTGAGAAGACCGCAGATGTTCGGCTCAGCAAAAAACGTCTTGCACCTTTTGGCCAGATTGAAAAGGGCGATACCGTCCTGCTGAAACTGACCTCCGGTCCTGTTCTGGGACGTGCAACTGTTGACGAGGCACAATTCTTCCCAGATCTCACTCCTGAAACTATTAATACGCTTCGTTCTCGTTACAACTCTCAACTGTGCTTTACTGACGACTTCTGGAAACAGTATCGCGATGCAAGATACGGAACTCTTATCTTCTTCACAGATGTCGAGAGAGTGCAGCCCCTCCACATCTGGAGCAAGGGGCGAAGCGGCTGGCGGGTGCTCGATGCCCAGGAAGAACAGCAGGTCCAAAACGGATTGTCTGAGTGGGAGCGCATCAGACCAGCCACTATGTTAACCTCCATTGTCGCTTACCCTGATAGAGGACCATATGGTGACCACAAGTATCCGGGTAACTGCTCCGGGTACCTGATCAAGGAGTTGGTCACACACTTTGGTGCCAAGCGCGTTCTCGATCCAGCCGCTGGCAGTGGAACCACAGGTGACGTATGCCGTGAATTGGGAGTAGAGTGTCTACAGCGCGACTTGCGAGATGGATTTGATGTGCTAACTTCACAAATACCACCAGGGTTCGACTTTATTTTTTTCCATCCGCCATATTGGGACATTGTAAAGTACTCGGAAGATCCGAGAGATCTGAGTAACATTCATAAGTACGAGGACTTTATCGAAAATCTCGCACGCGCTTGCAAACGACTGCTTAGGGCATTAGAACCCAACGGCGGGCATCTTGCAGTCCTGCTTGGGGATGTGCGAAAGAGGGGAAAGTACTACTTCATCTTCAGAGACTTAATCTCAAGACTTGGTGACCCTGACTACCCGATCCTGATCAAAGCTCAGCATAACGTCAAATCGTTCGGGCGCAGATACAGTATCGAACACTTCATACCTCTGGCTCATGAGTATGTCCTCATCTGGCGTGTGGGTGGCCCCACCCGCAAGATCAGAGAGCGAGATAATATTTGGGATGCACCTGTCTCGTTGGAGGAGTCAGACCAGGTCCCCACTTCCCTATGACACACCGTGCTGGATTCCACATTTGTCCATCTCCTTGAACCTACGTCCTGGTGCGGTTGCCCCTTTGTCCGCCACATTAGCCACGTGCGGGTCTACTGGGAGTACCCCTGTCGGAGATGCAGCGGGCGCTGAGCCAGAACCGAAAGAGGATGGGGCGGGACGTGGAGGGGCGCGAGGCGCAGGAGAAGATTAAGGGCGAGTTCGAGGACTCAATGGCCAAGCTCAAACCTCTGCTGGCCCGCATCGAGGCCACGGATCGGCTCATTGACCGGATCGTGTACAGGCTCTATGGGCTGACGGAGGAGGAGATAGCGGTGGTGGGGGGGAGAAGCTAGCTGGGCAGGAAAACGCTGTCGGGCCTTAAGGAAGCAAGGAGGTGCGCGCATGTCTACCGTGTACATTCTGGGAGCAGGTGCGACCAAGGCAGTGGCTCCCCAAGCGCCACTTATGAACGACTTCTTGCCCCTGGCATTCGAGCGCTTTGCCCACGATCCCAGAATTCGAAACGTGTGCAAGTTCGTATCGGACTTTTACCTGGGCTCGCCACTCCCATCCGACGCTCGAAGTAGTCAGGCCATCCTTCCGCGACTGGAGGATGTCTTGAGTCAACTCGACCTGTGCGTAACACAGAATCGCCCTCTGTCAGCCAACTATCCGCTCCAGAAGGTGCAAGAGCTACGTGAAGATCTGATCTACCTGATCGCGCGCCTGCTCAAAGACACGTTGCAGAGACTGGAGAGGGATAGACACGCCACCCTCGACCTGGTGCGCTCCCTGACCGAGGAGGATACCATCATCTCCCTCAACTACGACATCATCGTGGACAACGCTTTGGCGCAAGAGTTCGGACCGCAGCGGGTGAACTATGGTGTGGACGTTCGTCTCTTTTACCACTGGTACCCCGATGATTATTACGAACCTGCTCGTGCTTACCGGGCGGAGCCGTCGCGTGATTTATACAAGCTGCACGGTTCTTTAAACTGGCTCTATTGCCCGAACTGTCAGGCGCTTGACGTGACCCTGGCCGAAAAGGGAACTTTGCGGATCTTTGAAGAAGAGCCTGCAGTCTGCCTTCGGTGCCATTTGTGCTACCAGGCTCTGATCATCACTCCCACGTTGCTCAAGGACTACGCAAATGGATTGCTTCTACAGGTCTGGCGCAACGCTGAGGAAAAGATAACACGTGCGGATCGGGTGGTCTTCATCGGTTACTCGCTGGCTGACGCCGATGTGGAGATCAAGTGCATGATCAAGCGGGCTACGTACAATTCCTGGAGCCAGCGCGGTCGGAGACCGACAGTCACTGTCGTGGACAGGGAGGGGGCCGGCACCGAGGCTGAGGAGAGATATCGGCGTCTGTTTGGAGAGATCGAGTACCTGCCCATCGGCTTCGCCCGGTATGTTAGGGAACGAATAGATGGGGCATGAGGTGCCGGGGAAGCTCCTCTGACCTACATTGCTCCGATCAGCCATTTGACCTCATCGTGTACGTGCTGTACGGGCTGACAGAGGAGGAGATGGCGGTGGTGGAGGGGAAGAGCGAGTGACTAGCTCATCTGGAAGCTGGAGACAAACCCCCGGCTTTTAGCCGGTGGGAACCTGCTCGCTGACCAAAGGAGAGCCTATCGTTTGAAACTTCCCTGGGGCAGCGAGGAACCTCCCCCGTCTTAACGACGGGGGTTTCGGGCTCGCTTGAAGAGTAGGGCAGTTCATATGCAGTTTCCACTGCGGTGTACAAAAGCCATGCTAGTAGACAATTCTGGCCGAATGCTCCAGGAAGTACCTGCCCAAACTCATATCTGCTGGTGTTCGTGACATCCATGTGACCTGTCTGTTGGACAGTAGGGTGCACTGAGAGAACGAGAAATACCTGAAATGGTCTCGAACCAGGAAGCCAAGTTCACCATTGACGATTTGAGTATCTACTATAACAAAGTTCGGGCCCTCAACGACATCACCTTGGAGATCAGGGCTAACGAAATCCTGGCTGTCTTCGGGCCGGCGAAGAGCGGCAAGTCTACCTTCCTGCGCACCCTCAACCGCCTCAATGACTTGATCGAGGGGATCCACGTTGATGGGCGGGTCCTGCTGGAGGGTCAGGACATCTACGCCGAGGGCGTTGACGTGGTGGAGCTGAGGCGGCGGGTCGGTATGGTCTTTGCCCTGCCTATCGCCCTGCCGGGCACCATCTGGGAGAACATCACCTATGGACCACGTTTGGGGGGGATGAATGATAAGGGGCAACTGGATGAGATAGTGGAGAGGACCCTGCGCCAGGCTGCTCTTTGGGATGAGGTCAAAGACCGACTGCATCAGCCAGCCAGGGCCTTATCGGGAGGTCAACAGCAACGCCTCTGTATCGCCCGGGTGCTGGCTCTAGAACCGGAGGTCATCCTTCTCGATGAGCCCTGCTCGGGCCTCGATCCGATCTCTACCCTGAAAGTGGAGGATTCGCTGCAGGAGCTGAAACAGAACTACACTATCGTTATCGTGCCTCACAATGTGCAACAGGCCAGCCGTGTCGCCGATCAGGCTGCCTTTTTCCTGATGGGGGACCTCATCGAGCACGGGCCGGCCGAGCAGATCTTCACCCGCCCCAGCGACAAACGGACGGAAGATTACGTGACCGGCCGGTTCGGATAGGGGGGAAGACCCCGCCCCGTCCTAACTTGTCTGCGATGTATCCTCCGAAGTTGGTGGCTGGGGTGGAGTAACCTCGGGGGGAGATGCCGTTTCAGGTGGAGAAGGTTCCTCCGGTATGCCGGCCTCTGGCGGTGCAGCCTCGGGGACGGTGGGCTCCGGGCGGGCGGTCTCGGGAGGAGTCACCCTCGGTTCAGGCGCTTCCATCTCTACCGGAACGGGTTCCCTTCTCAGCACCCTTCTTGTGCCCCACTGCCCGCCCAGCACCAGCAGAGGCAGCACTATGGCCAGGAAGCCCGTTGGCACCATTTGCAGCAGATCGAGATAGTACTTGAATCCCCAGTGCAGATCGGGGAGATACCAGGAGAAGGAAATGTTGTATAGCCAATAGTAGAGAACCACCTGAAGCAGAAGGGCGTAGACCACCAGCAAAGAGGTATGGACGACAGATTTGGCCACCTCGTATTTGCTCTTTCGCCAGGTGAGCACCCCAACAAGAAGCCCCACGAGCAGCATGACCATAGCTGAATCCAGCAGGCGCTCGTTGAAGAAGGCTTTGATCAGGCTCTCACTTTTGTATACGCTGAGAGACCAATAGTGGCCGCGCACGACGAAGAAGATGACATTGTAGAGGATGAAATAAGCTATCAGCCCCAACAGAGGGATGAACCAGGCCCGCCATGGCCGGGAGAAGAAGATGTAGACCGCCGGCAGGATGAGGATGATCAAGGCGATCGGAAGCCGTCCCAACCGACTCCAATTTAACTTGCCTGAGCGCGCTGCCTGGGCCTTCTGACCTATCTTCGTCACGAAATCGGAAAGGGCTCCTTCCTCTCCTCGGGCGATAGCCTCTCGATCGGCGGTCAGGACCTGGCCGGCGAACGGTTTGGCGCCCAGAACTTCGGCATAGGCGTCATAGAAGCCAACCAGTTGCAGGGCCACATCAAGACCCCGTCTCCCTTTTACCTCTGCCGGTGCCTCAAGGAGGCCCAACAGAGCCTGACCCTGATTGTGGGCCGGAATACTTGTGCCCAGCAACAAGGCCACCGTAGGAGCAATGTCCGCCTGCTTGGCCACAGGGTAGGCACCGCCCCGGATCCTCTTCCCGGCAAAGATCAGCGGCACCTCCTTGACGACCTTCTCCCAACCACCGTGACCACCGACATCTGTCATACCGTGGTCGGCGGTGACGATCAGTGTGGAGGAGCTCAGGTCCATAGCTGCCACCAGCTTGGCCATGTGACCATCTACCTGTTGCACGACATTCGCATATTCGGGGGTCCCTCCACCAAACAGATGCCCTATCTCGTCGGGACCGATAAAATGGACCAGGAGAAGATCGGGCTTCTTCTTTCTTAGAAGCTGCAAAGCTTTGGCCAGGGTATCCTCGTCGGCCTGATAGATAGACTCCTCCGTTTTGTACCCTTCTTCGGGAGCCTCCCTATACTCCCCGTACTCCACCCAGGGACCGAACAACTGCTCCCATCCGGATGAGCCGACCACAGCCGTGCTCAGCCCTCGCTTCTGGGCCATGCTGAAGATGGTTTCGACCTTCACTGTCCCCTCGTACCAATTGGTGGTCACTCCGGTAGTCTCCTGATAGGCTCCACTGGAGAGGACCGTCCATCCAGGTAGGGAGAGGGATGGCTCGCCTGTAGTGGCAATCAGGTCCGCCCCTTGATCTCGCAGAGCATTGAGGGTGGGCATTTCTGGCAAGGCATCAACCCGCAGGGCGTCCACCACCACGATGACCACCTGATCGGTCAAGGGGTCTCCGGCGTTACCCACCGGCAGAGGTTTGGTGTAAGGGCTCTTGTACTCGACTACCTGATCCCAACTGTAGACGGCCAGGGCCTGGCCCCCGTAGCCGAGGGCCGCCAGGATGATAACGACCACAGCCAGTACCGCCACTTTCCTGATCATCGCACCGCCTCCTTGAAAAGTCTTTTAGGCAACGCTCGGCAATTTCTTCATGCCATGTTTCCTGGCTGCACGGGCCATAATGGCCGTCAGCTCTTTCTCCACCTCCGGCGGCAGGTCGCGGGGTTGGTAGGCGGTGAGAACCTCCTCGACCCGTTCCCGCGCTCGTTGCAGGGTGTTGCTCCCTCCGCTCTCCAGCCAGGTGTGTCGCGTAGCCCTGTCCACCACCGAGGAAGGGAAGAAGTGCTCCGCCCGGTACCACTGGCGGGTGTGCCTGGCTGCCAGGAAGTTCCCCTCGTGGCCGACCTCACGGATCAGGCTGACCGCCAGCTCCTTCCCAATCGGCTCCACACCGCGCACAAGCCGCCGGGCCATGCCACAGATATCGTTGTCAATGACTAGCTTCTCGTAGCTCTGACAGCTCTCGAAGTCGAGCATCCCCGCCCCGGCTATCATGTTGACCCCGGCCAGGGCCCCCATGATGGTCCCCATGGCTGATTCAAAGCCAACCTGGGTATCCACTACTTTGGCATCACTCAGGCCTAGATAAGCATGGGTAGGCAATCCCAGGTACTTGCCGATCTGAGCGTAGGCACAGTCGATCATGATGGTTTCGATGGCTCCCATAGGGGTCGTCCCATGACGCATGTTGAAGGCAGAGGGGGAGCCACCGTAGACAATAGGTGCCCCGGGGTTCACCAACTGGTGGATGACCAAGCCGCTGAGGCTCTCGGCACAATGCTGCACTAGACAACCGCTGAGGGTCACGGGCCCCGTCGCTCCCGTCAAGGGCATGGAGACCAGCTCGGCCGGGATAGAATAACGAGCGCAGTCCATCAGATTGGCGCAGGTTATCTCGCTCCACAGGAGAGGAGGAGAAGGGCAGACATCGAAGACGGCCAGGGGACGTTCGGCCAGGGCCTTTTCGTTGCCGACCATGGCCACCAGCATCTCCCTCATGGTGGAGACCCCCTCCACGGTGAAGGCCCCGGTAACCACCGGCTTACGGGAGTACCTGAGCACCAGATAGAGCCGATAACAATCGGCTACCGCCTGTGGAACGTCGCTGCAGACCATGGCCGTGCTTTGGGCGTCCATCTGCTCCACCCCTTCGGTCAGCTTGATGAACTTTACAAAGTCGGCTGTGACCGGTTTACGGACAACCCCTTTCTCAGGATCGTCTAGCAGGTAGATAGCGGCCGACCCTGGATTGAACTGGATGTGATCACCTTCGTAGCGCACCGCTACCTGGCCATCAACGTCGTACAGGGCGAACCCGGAAGGGGCAGTTTCCAGGGCTTCCAGAACCATCTTCTCAGGGATATGGACCACCTGTCTCTGGAAATCAACGACTGCTCCCGCCTCGGCCAGCAGCTCAAGTGCTTCCGGCCAGTGAATCCGCACCCCGGGTTCCTGCAAGACCTGGTAGGCTTCTCCCACGATACGTTCAACAAGGGCTCTGTCCAACAGTTCCAGTTTAGGTTGAACCATTTTGAAATCCATTTGAAAACAAGACAAGGTTGTGGTGAACCGGCCATTCCGATCTGCCACAACCTTGCATCCAGCCAAATTGTAGAGGGGCCACTACTCTACCAACAGGCGAGGATCGAGGGCATCGCGCAGGCCGTCGCCCAGCAGGTTAAAGCCAAGCACGCTAAGCATGATGGCTACACCAGGAGGGACGATGACCCACCAAGCACCCTTGGCCAGGAACTTGTAGCTATCCGATAGCATAGCTCCCCACTCCGGTTTGGGAGGTTGCTGCCCCAGTCCCAGGAAACCCAGCCCTGCCGCCCATAGGATGGCGCTGGCCAACCCTAGGGTGGATTGCACAATTATAGGCGAAAGGATATTAGGCAGTATGTGCCGAAACAGGATGCGCAGCCTCGTCACGCCGCCACAAGTGGCAGCAATAACATACTCCTGTTCCTTAGCCGCAAGCACCATCGAGCGGGCCAGGCGGGCGTAGATGGGAATAAACACTACCCCAACGGCCACCATGGTGTTGTTCAACCCTGGCCCGCGCACGGCGACGATGGCGATGGCCAGGAGCATGGCCGGGAAGGCCAGGATGATGTCCATACAGCGCATGATGGTGTTGTCCGCCGCCCCTCCCAAAAAGCCAGCCAGCATACCCAGAGTCCCGCCAATGATCAAACCGATACCCACAGAAATGATGCCTACCCCCAGCGAATACCGGGCCCCGTGAACCAATCGCACCACTACGTCTCGCCCCAGGTTATCGGTCCCCAGAATGTGTTGCCGTGTAGGGGGCTTGAGCCGTTCCCTCAGGTTGGAATCGGTTTTTGGGTCATAGGGAGCCACAATGGGTGCAAGAAAAGCCATCAGAACAAGCAATCCGATGATGATTATCCCAAGCCTGGCTGTGTTGAGAGAAATCAGGCGTCGCCAGGCATCGGCCCACAGAGAGCGATGTTCTCGCACCGCAAAATCCACCGCTAATTCCACTTGACGAGCAGTCGTCTCAGCCATATCACTCACTCAAATCGGATTTTAGGGTTAAGGAAGGCATAGGAAACATCAACTGCCAGGTTGATCACAACTACGACCAGAGTAATGACCAGGACAGCCACCTGCACAACGGGGTAGTCCCGGGCCAGGATAGCATCGTACACCCATTTACCCATCCCAGGCCAGGAGAAGACCGTCTCAGTCAGGATGGCCCCGGCCAGAAGGCCGCCGACCTGCAGGCCGATAACCGTGATCACCGGCAGGAAGGCATTCTTGAGGGCATGGCGGATGATGACCACCCGATCTCTCAACCCTTTGGCATAGGCCGTGCGGATGTAATCCTCCTGTAGCACTTCCAGCATAGCGGAACGGGTCATGCGGGCAATAATGGCCATAGGGATAGTGCCCAAGGCAATAGATGGCATCGCCAGATGTTTGAGCACGAGACCCAAGGCCTGAGAGTTGCCTGCCAAGATACTGTCAAGGGTGAAAAGGCCGGTGATGGTCTTCAGTGACAGGTCAACCGGAAGTCGACCGTAGGTGGGAAACCAACCCAATTTGACGCCGAAAAAGTAAATGAGCATCAACCCCAGCCAGAAGATGGGCATGGAAACGCCCACCAGTGAACCGATCATGCTCATATTATCGAAAATAGAGTTGCGCCGCGTGGCGGAGATGATTCCGGCGGGGATGCCCACTACAATGGCGAAAATCATGGCAAAAGTGGATAGCTCCACCGTAGCTGGGAATTTCAGCTTTAGTGTGTCCTTGATCGAGGTGCGCTCGTGGATCGAGCGTCCCAGGTCACCTCGCAGCAAACGGCCGAGGAAGCGAAAGTACTGTGTATCAAAGAAAGCTTTGCCCCCTTCACCTATGCTGGCCTCTCCCTGGAGGACCTGGCCCCAAGTGTTGAAATCCAAGAAGAGCGCCCTGTCTAAGCCCAACTGTTCCCGAAGTATGGCTATACCCTCCTCGGTGGCGTGCTCGCCCAAGATCACCAGAGTCGGGTCACCGGGGATGAGGTGAATGAACAAGAAAACGATGACGGTCACCCCCAGCAAGGTGGGGATGAGAGAGATCAAGCGGTTGATAATGTATCTAGTCAATGGGGACACTCCTTCCCCGCGCCACCATCAGCGCAGGGCATTCTGCAACTTGGGATGTGGACTTCTGATTGCGGCTCAACTTGGCGTTCAATTGAGCAGCAGTCAGGAGGCCACCGGAGACCTCAAAGCAACGATGAAAGGGGGTGCAGGGACAACCCCGCACCCCCTTCGGCCGTCATGCGGGGCTCGTGACAGAGCCCAAGCCGTTCGGCTGAGCCCTTCGGCTTCGCTCAGGACAGGCGCTCACGCCGAAGCCTGGTGCGGCTGAAGGCCCAGCCTACCAAGCCTAGTCCGCGATCACGACCCTCTCGTACTTGTCGGCACCCACCGGCTGCACCACGAAGCCGCTGACCTTCGAGGAGAAGATGCGCGGGGTGTCGTTGTGCATCACCCACAACCGGGCGCGATCCTCGTGGAGCATAATCTCGGCCTGCTTGTACATCTCATCGCGTGCTGCCAGGTCGGTGGCAACGGCCGCTTTCTTCAGCAATTCGGCCAGTTCCGGGTTGTAGTACCAACCGGCGCCAGCGATTTTATCTTTGTCGCCGACGCGGCAGAAGAAGTAGCACAGGAAGTTGTCCGGATCACCGTTGTCGCCGCCCCAGCCGAGCATGTACAGGCCGTACAATTTGCCTTCACGCGCCGCAGCCAGGTAAGTGGGCCAGTCGCCTTCCAGCACCAGTTCGGTCTCGATGCCCACCTTGGCCAGATCAGCGGCCATGGCCTCCCCGATCTCCTTGGGGCTGGGGTAGTAGAAGCGGGTGACTGGCATGTAGTAAAGCTTCAGAGGCCCGACTTCGCCCGTGTCTTCGTTATGGACTTCCTTCAAGCCATCGGGGAAACCGGCCTCGGCCAGCAGTTTCTTGGACAGCTCGGGGTCGTAGCCCCAAGGCTCGAGGTCAGGGCGGCCCCACATAGAGTGGTGCAGGAAGGTAGTCGGTACCTGGCCATACTTGCCGTAGAAGGCTTCCCTCAAAGCCTCGAGGTCAATGGCGTGGAACACCGCCTCACGCACCTTCGGATCCTGCAACTCTGTGATGTGGTAGTTGAAGGCCAGGTAGCCCGTGTTCAGGCCCGTGGCCTCTACGTAGAGATTGGGATCCGCCTCGGCGGCCCTGGTGTCCTCGATGATGGCCTGCTCCATGGCGTGGATCTCGCCAGCCTTGAGGGCCAGGAAGCGGGCCGAGTCGTCGGGGATCACGCGCCAGATGATGCGGTCAATGGTGGGCTTGCCACCCCAGTAGTCCTCGTTCGCTTCCACCGTGATGTGGTCGTCCTCCACCCACTCCACGAACTTGAAGGGACCGGTTCCCACAGCTCCCACAGTGGGTGTACCATAGGCCTCACCGTGCTTTTCCATCGCGGCGGGGCTGGAGATGGCGAACATGTCCATAGCCAGGTTGGCCAGCATGGGAGCCAGAGGTTCCCTGAGGGTAAACTTGACGGTATAGTCGTCCACCGCCTCGACGCCGGTGATGATGCTGTCATCGTCAAAGCCGCCCCACATGTACTCCCAGTAGGCGTAGGTCTCGCTCTCAAAGTGCAGCGGATGATCTGTCTTCCACTGGCGCTCGAAGTTGAAGACCACAGCGTCAGCGTTAAAGTCGGTGCCGTCGTGGAATTTGACGCCTTCGCGCAGGTTGACAGTCCACACCAAACCGTCGTCGCTGACCGAGTAGTCGGTAGCCAGCGCCGGGATGGGCCTAGTGCCGCCGTCCTCATACTGGAACAAGGGCTCCAGGATCTGGCCGGTGACGCGGAAGCTCTCGCCATCGGTGACCACGGCCGGATAGAGCTGGATGGAGTCGCCGCCACGACCGAAGATGAAGGTTACCGGTTCAGGCACAGGCGTAGGCGTTGGCGGCACTGGTGTGGCTGTGGGAGGCACCTCCGTGGCTGCCGGTGGGGGCGCTGGCGTGGGCGCGCACGCAGCGATCAGCGCCAGGGCTGCCACTGCTACTAACAAGACTATGAGCTTTTTCATCGCTCACTCTCCTCCTTTTGTTTTTATTGATCCCATTAAGCTAACAGCGAGTTTCTTTGTTTCCCCCGTTCTCACCCCCTTTGCTGTGAAATCTCTCGGAAAGTGGAAGCGGTCCCATGCCGCACCCCGAGACTCTTTCAGAAACTGGCTAGAGCAGAGGCACTGAGTAGCCAAACCTGGGGCAGAGCCCCAGTCCTAAAGGAGCTAGCGATACAACCGCTGTTGACTCCCACGGAGCAGGAGGCAGCCTTCTCCTATGGGGCGGGCCCTGTTCGCTTCTACCGTAAGGCATAGTGCTGTCCCAGGCCATCAGTGTAGCCCTGAGCCACCGTATGGTCAAGATAAGTTCGTGCCAGCCTCGATGCCAAAACGAAACCTTCCGATCCCGCTCGGCCGACCTGGTCAGGCGAGCCTTGATTCGGCGCCAGACCTCAGGTGACGGTTCAGCCTCAGCTAGCGAATCTTTCAGGGCCCAACGGATCAAAGGGCCCATGCTAGAATCTGTAGACCAGTTTTGATCCTTACGTGAATTCATAGGCCATCTCACCCTTGAGATGGTGCTCCTGACGTAGTTCGCGTTCCAGATGACGACGACCATAGTGGAGCCTGGACTTCACTGTCCCCAGAGGACAGTCCAGGATCTCCGCGATCTCGCTCAGGCTAAAGTCTTGTAGATAGTAAAGGATTATGACCACCCTGTGTTTGAAGCTTAGAGAATCTATAGCTTTCCGCACCATGTGGCGCAGTTCTTCCCGTTCGAGGGCCTGCTCCGGCGAACGCTGGGGCTTGGCTATCAGGCGGTCCACCAAGCCATCCAGGGAAACGAGCCAAAAATGCTTTTTCTTAAGCCAGTTGTAGCTCAGGTTGACGGCCACACGGTGCAGCCAGGGGGACAAAGGGAGGGAGCCGTCTAGACGTCCGATATGGGAGAAAAGCTTTATGAACGATTCCTGTAGTATCTCTTCGGCTGCTGACTTTTCACGGGTGATGGCCAAGGCGGTGCCGTAGACCCGCTTCTTGTATTTGTGATACAAGGTCTCGAAGGCTCCGAAGTCCCCCTGTCTGGTACGGAGGACGAGTTCGGCATCCTCATTCATTGGAGGCGATCCCTGTGCCCTATATGATACACAAAAAAGAGGGATGAAAGGTTCAGTATGTGTCTCATTCTACAAGATGAGGCCATCTTTGTCAAGGAGGACCTCCTTTGACTACCCTACTCCTTTTTGCTATAATGGCCCACTATACTCCCCCACCAGGGTGCACTCCACTGCATAAGGATGGCTCATGACTGGTACCCAAATCCCCATAACTGCCCGTAGTTCGCCCATCTCGCCGGGGCTCGACGCAGGCCGCTCACTGCGGGGTAGCTCAGTCACCTCTCCCGCTGGCAGGAAGAGCCGTTACCTCAGAGAGACCCTTCAAGGATACGTCTACCTAGCTTTGTTGATGACAGCGCTGACCCTACTGGCTCTCAGCACGATAGCGGCCCAGTGTGCGCCAGCGGCGACCCCCACGCTCACACCTGAACCCACCTCGGTGGTTGCAGCCGAAGCTACTGCCCCACCGAAGCCGGAAGCGACGCCCACTGCTGAAGTTACACCCACCCCGGCGCCGGTTACGTTGGTCTTCTGGCATACCCAGGAGCCAGAGGCGTTCCGGGGGAAGCTGCTGGACGGGATGATCCAGGACTTCATGAAGGAGTATCCCCGCATCACCATTGAATCTGTCTTCCAGGGCGACTACAGCGACCTGTATAAGAAGATCATAGCTGCCATCGCTGCCGGAACACCTCCCGACCTGGCCGTATCCTATCCCAGCATGATCGCCGAGTACATGAAGGCTGAGGCGGTGGTGGAACTTGATCCGTACATCAACGATCCAAAGATCGGCCTGACCGAGGAGGACTTGAAAGATATCTTCCCTGGCTACCTGGCTGAAGCCCGCTTCCCCCAGTTCGGTAACAAGTACTTTGCCTTCCCCTTCACCAAGAGCTTCGTAGGGATGTGGTACAACCTGGGTCTGCTAAAAGAAGTTGGCTACGACGCTCCTCCCAGGACCTGGGATGAGTTCAAAGAGATGGCCTGTGCTGTCTCGGAGAAGACCGACGCCCAAGGATATGCCTTCTACATCAGCGCCTCCACCATAGATGCCTGGTGGTATAGCCGCGGCGTCACGCAACTCAACGACGACCGAACTGAGGCTGTCTTCAATGGGCCGAAACATGTGGCTGCTTTGCAACTCCTGAAGGACATGATTGACGAAGGTTGTGCCTACCATCCTGAAGGGAGTTATGCTGATCAGGCCGACTTCGCTCAGGGGAAAGCAGCTTTCACCATGTCCTCCACCAGCGGAACCTACTACTACAAGGAGAACATCGAAGAGGCCGACAACATCGTCACCGAGTGGGGGCAGACCATGATCCCCCAATCCGATCCCGACAACCCGGTCACGGTCATGTACGGGGCCAGTATCACTGTCTTCAAGACTACCGAGGAGAAGCAGCGAGCGGCCTGGCTCTTCATCAAGTGGTTCACCGACACCGAGCAGACGGCTAAGTGGGGCTCCAAGTCGGGCTACATGCCGGTGCGGGCCTCGGCGGCGGAGGCGCTGGCTGACTACTTCGCCGAAAATCCCGTGGCCAAAGAACAGTTCGAGACCATCGTGCCCTATGGCCGGCCTGAGCCCAACGTGCGCGGCGAGCAGGAGATCCGCGACTTTATCCAGGACGCTTGGACTGCGGTCGAAAGCGGTGTGATGACACCTCAGGAGGCTCTGGACGAGGCTGTGCAGAAAGCAAACGAGGCCCTGGCCAGAGGGAGGGAATAGCTTGCTGACCGGCCAAGAGCCTATCCGAAAAGTCAGCGGAGCGGCTCCCATGCCTGTCCTGAGCGCAGCCGAAGGGCCGCCAGGTTGCCGGGCGTGGGAGCCCTGCCTGCTATTTTTCGGATAGGTTCTAAATCAACCCGGTCAGGCTGGAAACTGGCTCGTCCAGGGCCAACTCGCTTGGCTTTTGTCAATGATGGAGTAGCAGAGCATGTCTTGCCAGGACCTACAGCCGATAGAGAGGATGCTGGCGACCGCAGTCGAAGCAGCCCGTGAGGCGGGCAGAATACTGATGGATCGGCTCTACCAGCCGCTGGATATCAGATCGAAGGGGCTGCGTGACCTGGTCACTGAGGCTGATCTGGCGGCCGAGGAAGCGATTCTGAGGATCATCCAGGCTGGCTATGCCGACCACGTCGTCCTGTCCGAAGAATCGGAGATAGAAACGGGGGAGAGTGATTATCTGTGGATCGTTGACCCCTTGGATGGCACTACCAACTATTCACGCCGTTTCCCTTTCTTCTCCACCTCCATTGCCCTGACCCATCGGGCTGAGGTGCTCGTCGGTGTGGTTTACGACCCCCTCCGTGACTGGATGTTCCATGCCCGGAAGGGGCAGGGGGTCTACCTGGACGATAGGCCCTTACGGGTCAGTCAACGGGACGAGCTGGGGCAATCCTTGATCGGACTTGATTGGGCCCGCGAGCAGGAGGACAGGAGGCAGACGGCCAGGCTGGTAAGTGTGTTAGCCCCCAAAGTGGTCACCCTCCGCGCCACCGGTTCAGCGGCTATGGCTCTCTGTATGGTTGGAGCTGGCTGGCTGGATGGGTATTTCAACCTGGCCGTGGCTCCATGGGACACGGCTGCAGCCAGCCTTATCATCCAGGAGGCTGGCGGGACAATTACTGACATACGAGGAAACCCTTTCCATCTGGGGATCGGCCATTGTCTGGCCAGCAACGGCCTCATCCACCAGCAGTTGCTTCAGTCCGTGCCTGAAACCGATTCGGGAGAGAGACGATGATGAAAGGAATAGCGTCCAGGGTTGTGGGCGTGGCTATCTTGTTGATTCTGGTTTCGTTGGTCAGCACCTGTGGGGTGGGGCCGACCCCGTCCCCGGTATCCACCCTTCCCCCGGCTGAGACAGCGGCCGTCACCCCGCAGGCTACGGCTACTCCCCTGCCCACCCTTACCCCTCTACCTTTGGCACCCGAGGGGCGGGGGGTTATCATCCTCTCTCTGGACGGGGCCCGGGTTGACATGGTCGAAGGCTTCATGGCCGACGGGACTATGCCCAACCTGGCCAAGCTGGTCCAGCGGGGCGTCAAAGCCGAATACTTGCAGACCATTGATCCGTCCGTCACCGCTGCTGCTTATGCCTCCCTCGGCAGCGGTTCCTATCCGGACAAGACCGGTATCGTGGCCAACACCTTTCGGGTGCCGGGCAAGTACATCTATCAAACTGCCAGCGGTTTTGAAACAGCGATGAGCCCTTCGGCGGGGCTCAGGACAGGCGCGGCCGAACCGATATGGCGCACGGCCATGCGCAACGGCCTGCGTACTGCGGCCGTGTTCTGGGCCGGAGCCGATGTTGACCTCCCCACCCAGTTGGCCGACTACACCATAGCCTTTGGCGAGAGTGACGCCTATTCTAACCTGCACACTCTCACCTTCGAGGAGGCCCAGGGCTGGACCAACACTCCTCAATCCTTTAGCCCTCTCAAAGAAGCAGCGCTCACCATCACCAAAGGTGATGCTCCCCTGGCCACGGTCAACCTCCTGGCCGTTGATAGTAGCGACGATGAGGCAGAAAACTACGATAGGTTCATCCTCGACCTGGATAAGGAGATCGGGGAGGAGAGCGCCACCCTGAGCGAGGAGCAGTGGGCTCCCCTGGTGATAGACCCCTTGATCAAGAGTGGGGCCTATTTCAAGATAACCAACCCGTCCCTGGAAGAATTCACCATTTTCCAGAGCCGGGTCAACTACAATCAGATCACGCCTATGGAACTGGCACGGGACATAATCGGCCGCTTCGGTTTCTTTCCTCCTTCTCCAGACTACTATGCCCTGGAGCACGGGTGGATAACATCGCAGGACTACATGACCATGATGGAGACGCAATCGCGGTGGATGATGGACATGGCCATCTACGTCTACAACAAATACCGGCCCGATCTGATGCTCACCTGGCAGGGTCCTCTTGATGAAGCAGGCCACCAGTTCCTCATGGTGGACGAACGTCAATACAACTATTCTCCCGAACTGGCTGCCGAGTACGCCGAGTATTACCGTCAGGCCCACAAGCTGGTTGACGACAACCTGGCCGATTTGCTTGAAGCCATAGATTTGAGCCAGACGACGGTCCTCATCGTTTCAGATCATGGCATGGCACCCATTCACAGCTATGTCAACGTCAACAAGGTTCTGATTGACGAGGGGCTGATGGTCTTGGAAGATACCGAAAGGTACTACATTGATGTCGGAAAGACCAAAGCCAATGCTGTAACCTCCGGCGGAGCAGTGCATGTCTACATCAACCTGGCCGGGCGCGAGGCGGGTGGGATCGTGCCCCAGGAGCAGTACGAGGAGGTGCAGGAGGAGATCATCGCTATCCTGTCAGACCTGGCCGACCCCCAGACGGGTGAACCGGTCTTCCCCCGCATATTCAGGCGTCAGGAACTGGACGAACTCCATCTGGCCAGCGAGAACGCTGGCGATGTCTTCGCTCAGGCCAGACCAGGCTTCTATCCCGACTACCATCGTGATCGGACCGAAACTTTCGAGCCTCTGCAGTTCTATGGGCAACATGGCTATGATTCCACCCTGCCAGAGATGTGGGGCATATTCATCGCCGCTGGAGCAGGGATTGGCCAGGGGGTAACCATCGGACCGGTCCGGGCTGTGGATGTGGCCCCCACCACCGCCTGGCTGCTGGGTTTCGAGCCGGCTGACAGTGTGGATGGGGAGGTCATCGAGGAGGCGCTGGAGTGAGGTAGTCAGGTAGTCAGGTGGTCGGGTGGTCAGGTGGTCCTTGGTCGGATAGTCCGAGGTCAGAGGGAGAGGGGAAGACAGGGGGACAAGGAGAGGGGGTGAGAGGTAGGATCAGGGTGCAGCACCACCCGAAGAAGGATGTCAAATGCATCTTGCCCGTCCCGCCCGACGAGCTCAACATTGGTCATCAAGCGAGGCAAGCTATCAGCTAACTTATGTCCACTTCGGCAAAGGGCTTACGCAGCGGTTGGGCGCAAGCCCGCAAATCCTTCCTTGACAGCCCCCAGCCGATGCTGTATAATGGTAAAAGGTGTTTGAAAGCGTAAAGTTGTTGTATGTTCAATGCCAACAAGGAGGGAAGATCATGTCACTGGAAGAAGGATTTGAAAAAGGGGAGACCAGAGCGGAAACGAAATACACGGTGAAATCGGGTGATACCCTGCAAGGCATTGCCGAGAAGTTCTATGACGATGCCAGCCGCTGGTCGGAGATCTATGAGGCCAATAAGGACTTGATCGCCGACCCCGATAAGATCAGTATAGGCATGGAGCTTCGCATCCCCTTGAAGGAGAAGCCCAAAGCTAAACGCCCTCGCAAACGTCCTCCCAAACACCTTCCGGAGGAAGGACTAGATTTGCTGTAGGAACTCACACCGATTTCTAGGATAGATGAACTATTCAGATCATCTCACCCTTGCGAAGGTTTCTAGGCGGTTTCGCTACGAAATTGGCTTTGGATGGGGAGATAGTGCCCATTGCTAAGCCTATTTGCAACCTTCGCAAGGGTTCAGAATAATGGTATTTGGCTGTTGTTAGACCTGATGAGAAGGGTAGAGGTCTTGCCGTGAGTGAGGAAGCAAGGACGGTCGGCGCACTACAATTTCCCTTGTTGGTAGGGCGCTTGCTCTCCACTCTGGCCCTATTCCTGGGCCTGTTCATCCTGACCCTGGTAGGCATCTTTATTCTGTACCAGACCCTGTTCACCGATCGCGTCTATCTGGGGGTGAAGGCCATGGGTCTGGACATCGGGGGCCTCTCAGTCAGCCAGGTGGAGGACCTCCTGCGCCAGGATGCCTCTCATCTGCATGAGAAGAGGCTGACGCTGCATTACGGCCGCCTGGCTTGGCGCGCATCACCTCTGGATCTGGGGGTAACTCCGAATGTGGAGGCCACGGCCGCAGCCGCCTATCGAGTGGGGCGCCAGGGAGACCTCTGGGACAACATGCGTGAGCAGGCCGGAGCATTGTGGTACGGCCGTAGCGTGTCTCCCATGGTTGAGGTTGACCAGGGGGTAGCCACCGTCTTCCTCAGTCGTCTGGCCCGCCAGATTGATCTCCCAGCCCGGGACGCTCAGTTGGTTATCGAAGGTCTAGAAGTGAGCGCTGTCCCCGGACAGGTAGGGCGAAGGTTGAATGTCGAGGCCAGCCATCAAGCACTACAGCAGCATCTGTTAAACGACTCGTGGGAGACTGTTGATCTTGTAGTGGAAGAGATCACTCCGGCCATCCCCGATGCCTCGGACACGGTCGCTACCCTCCAGCAGATGCTGGGTTCTCCTCTGAGGCTAATCTTCACCGACCAGACCTGGCTGCAAGATGCTGAGGGGAACCTGCTCCACCAAGGTTTAGAACGAAGCTGGACATTGGACCGGGCAGCCCTGGCGGACATGGTGGTTATCCCCCAGCGGATAGGTGAGGGGGGACAGGTAGAACTGGTTCCGGGGTTGGATCAGGGGAAACTGAAAGCCTACGTTATGGAGATTGCCCGCCAGATCAGTCAGCCAGCACGAGAGGCTCGTTTCGACTTCGATGAGGAGACAGGGCAATTGACACCCCTGGTGCTCAGCCAGGAGGGACGCCAGTTGGATGTTGAGGCCACCATTGACCTGATCAACGCCCAGATAACCGGTTCCGAGCGGGTTATATCTCTGCCTGTGATATTGACCAGGCCCAAGGTGACCACCGACGATATGGCCATCATGAATATCACCGAACTGGCCAGTTCAGGTACCACCTATTTCCGCGGCTCATCCTGGGGGCGGATGCAGAACATCAGGACGGCCGCCTCCCAGTTCCACGGTATCGTGGTACCCCCCGGGGAGGAGTTCTCCTTCAACCAGTATCTGGGCCACGTGGTGGATGCCAGCGGCTATGAGGAGTCCTACATCATCTACGGCGACCGCACTCAGGTAGGGATCGGTGGCGGGGTCTGCCAGGTTTCCACCACGGCCTTCAGGGCTGCCTTCTGGGGAGGCTACCCCATCACTGAACGTTGGGCTCACGGCTACACCGTGTCCTGGTATGAACCACCGGTGGGGCTGGACGCCACGGTCTATGCTCCCGAAGTGGACTTCAAGTTCCGGAACGATACCCCCCACTACATCCTCATTGAGACCGAGACAGACCTGAGGGCCGGTACGGTGACCTTCAACTTCTACGGAACAAAGCCTGATCGAGAGGTGGAGATAGAAGGTCCCTTCATCGAGAACGTAGTGCCTCATGGCCCCCCCATCCTCGAGGATGACCCCTCCCTGCCTAAGGGAACTCGCAAACAGGTGGATTGGGCCAAAGACGGCAAAAACGTGACCGTTTACCGTATCATCAAGCGGGGCGATGAGGAGATCGCCCGGCAGAGATTCTTCAGCCGCTACCGCCCCTGGCGGGCCCGGTATTTGGTTGGAACCAGAGAAGAATCGTAGCTATTCCACCCCTCTCTCAGCTTGTCAAGATACTTAGCACCGTCTCCTGAATCTCCCGGTTGCGGCGAAGGTTGCTGTGGTAGCAGGGAGGCATGTAGTCGGCGAAAGCGCGGGTGGCTATCGGCGGGGTCGGTGCGGCGCGACCAAGGGAGATGATCAGATCGTACTTTTCGGTGAAGGGGTGCCGCTGCACCTCCACGCCGGGGATGGTTGAGGCGCTCTCGGCCGGGACGATCATATCCCCCAGTGGGATCGTCCGGCGAAAGATAGGCATCCCCAGTAGCTTTACCTCCAGGTTGAAGCTTATGTCTCCGTAGCAACTGTGGTAATCCACCTCCTCGGGCATCTTTCCTGGCCGGTTCAACTCCTCCATGAAGGGGCTGCCGGAGACCAGTTGATCGAGAGCAGGGGAATCCAGGATTGATCTATCAACTGAGATGTCCCCAAATTCCTCCTCAATAGCCTTGCTCTGCATCCGCCTGACGTTGGCCTCTAGCCTTTCCAAGACCTTGGTTGGTTGGGAAGTGACAAAGGGGAGCTTCTCGATCCAATCCAGCAGGCCGCGTATCCAAGAGTCTTCGGGGATCAGTTGCTCAATGACCTGAATGGTCGGTACCCCCAGGTTCGGCGAGCCCAGTTGGATCAGTTTGCCCACTTTGCCGCTGTACTTGGTGCCCCAGCGGTCAGCCTCTCGGCAGCTCAGGTAATAGCGGGCGATGATCCCCCCCATGCTGTGGGCGATAATGTCCACCTTCTCAGGCCCACCCTTGCCAAGGCTCTCCTGGCTCAGGCGATCTATCTGACTGTCCAACTCTTCAGCCACATCGGTAGGATACTCGCTCAGGCGGTGGGCAATCGCGGTGATGTCCCCCTGGTTGTTGTAGACCGGTCTTCCTCCCTCCTCCTTGTACCCATAGTGGAAAAGATGGATCAGGTCAGGGTCAAAGCCTCCACCTTCCACCAGGAAATCGGTGAAGCCATCAAGTTCCCAATGCTCGGGGCTGCCGCTAAAGCCGTGGATAAGCATGACCGGATGTGGTGTTCCTGTCATTTTCTAGCCCTCCTTTTGTTCCTCCTTCCATCTTTGACTTTCCTCATAGATTTCCTGAGCAGTACGGTGGGTCATCTCGCCCAAAGAGCCCAGCATCTGGGTCAATTCATTGATGCGCTCATCTTGACCCAGTTCCACCATCGTGGTCACTGTCCTTTCCCTGACCACCTCCTTGTCAACCTTGTAGTGGTCATCGCTAAAGGCAGCTATCTGTGGCAGGTGGGTGACACAGATAACCTGATGTTTTACTCCCTCGGTCGGGCCAGATTCAAAGGGAACGAGGGGCTTCGTCCCGAGGCTCAGCCCGAGGGGCTTTTCGACCTTTGGCCGGGTCAGCTTCCACAGTTTGCGTCCCACTACGGCACCGGTGCGTCCACCAACCCCTACATCAATCTCGTCGAAGATAAGGGTAGGGATCTCATCGGCAGCGGAGAGAACCGTCTTCAGGGCCAACATCAGGCGCGAGGTCTCACCGCCGGAGGCGATCCTGGCCACTGACTTCAAAGGTTCCCCCACGTTGGGTGAGATGAGGAACTGGACGCGGTCAATGCCGGTCGAGTCGAAGGCATAGCGGTGGCCGTCAACCTCAACCCCGTCCTCCGATTCCACCTGTTCCACGGCCACGGCGAAACGGGCCCGCTTCATATTGAGGTCTTCCAGTTCCCGTTCCATGGCTGCCGCTAACCGATCGGCCGCCTGGCGACGGGCATGGGAGAGCTCCCTGGCCTGTCTGCCCAGCTCCACCAGCAATTCGGCCTCGCGGGCCTGTAGCTCCTCAATCCGTTCCTCGCTGTGGGCGATTCCCTCCAGTTCCCGCTCTGCCGCCGCCGCGTACTGGAGGACCTCTTCGACAGTATCACCGTATTTGCGCTTGAGGCTGAAGATCAGGTCTAACCGCTCCTCCACCTGGCGCAGGCGGGCGGGGTTGAATTCAATGCTGTCACGGTAGGAACGGACGGTCCTAATCAGGTCCTCTACCTGGAAAGTGATGCCCTCAACCACCTTCTCCTGCTCTTTGAGGACGGGATCGAGCTCGCTCAGGTTACCAAAGACACGGGTAATCTCCCCTAAAAGGTCAAGGACCGATTTCTGCTCATCCCTCTCCTCGCCTAGGGTCTGATAGGCTTCATCCACCAGGGTAGCCAGGTGCTCGGCGTTGCTCAGAATGGTCCGCTCATGCTGCAACTCCTGTTCCTCCCCTGGCCGCAGTTTGGCGGCCCTGATCTCCTGAATCTGATACTCCAGGCGGTCTATAAGACGGGCCAACTCCCGTTCGTCCTGCTGGAGTTTCCTCAGTTCGTCGCGCACCTCTCGCAGTTCCTCGACCAGAGAGGTTACCTGTGCTCGCCACTGGTCAAGACCACCGTAGCGATCAAGATAATCCATATGTTCCTTTACTCGCCGCAGGGAGAGGTGTTCCGTCTGGCCATGGATATCCACCAACACCTGACCAATTTGTTCCAACAGTCTGAGGGTGACGGCTCGGCCATTGACCCGGCAGACGTTTCGTTCGCCCCGGTTGATCTCACGGGTGAGGATGATCTGATCCTGTTCATCATCCAGACCGTACTCACGCAGGAGAGGCAAGAGCCGGCGCCGGCATCTCTCATCGAAAGCGAAGACCCCCTCCACCCGGGCTTGATCGGCCCCCGAGCGGATAGGCTCATCGGTCACCCTCCCGCCCAGGATGGTGCTGAGGGCATCAATGATAATGGATTTACCGGCCCCCGTCTCGCCGGTCAGTACATTGAAGCCCGCCCCAAGGCGCACGTTTAGCTTTTCGATTATGGCGAAGTTGGAGATAGACAGTTCACATAACATCAGACATATGATCTAGATCTGTGGTCAACCGAAAGCTTTCCCTCATGGCGAAAAGAAAGCCCAGACCGACCGGGAAGAGTTGAGCAGTTCGCAGCAGTAGGGCCAGGACCAAGGCTGAGGCGTATCCCTCCTGGAACAGAGTCAGGCCACCAACCAGGGCCGCTTCGTACGTTCCGGCATACCAAGGCAGGGAGGGCACGACAGCAGTTAACTGCAATACAGCAGCCAGAAACAGGCTACCGTAGGGCGGCAGATGGATATCCATAGCCTGGCTGAGGGAAAAAAGCATTGCTCCGTAGGTCAACCAGATGACGATCGAGGAGGCTGCAGCGATGACATAGTCTCTAGTGCAGTGCAGGACCGTCAGCCCGGCCATAAAGGTCTGGGTCAAACCAACGACCTTCGTCTTGATCCTGATCGGAAAGGGTCCAAGGAGCGCTCTGGTGGCATCTAGGAACCTCTCCCTCTTGAAGACTGCCAGGAGAAGGAAAGAGACCATAGTCACAAAGACCAGGCTCGATAACCAGGCCAATTCCCTGCCCCAGGCCGGCAGGGGGAAGATCAGCGAGAGAGCAGCCAGGAAAGCCAGGAGGGTGAACAGGTCCAACCCCTTTTCCAGCATGATGGTGGCCAGCAGATAACTTTTGCTAAGGTTCTCTTTCTGGCCGAGAACGTAGGCCCGGGTCAACTCTCCCCCTTTGGCGGGGATGATGAGATTCATGGAGTTTCCAATCATCAAGGGCACAAACAAGGTTTTGAGACCGATGTCCTTGTCGTGGTGGAGCAGGTATTTCCATCTGGCGGTGCGCTGCAGATGAACGACAAAGATAAGGAGGACTGCCAGGACGAAATAGTGCAAATCCACAGAGCCAAGGTGGGAAAATAGCTGTTCAAAGTCAACCTTCTTGATCAAGAAGAGGAGTAGCGACAGGCTAACCACTGTCCCTACCAGCAATTGACGGGTCTTCAATGGATCACTATGCCTCACTATCTCCTTTATCGCAGCCGAGCGACGGCGCCACTTACCGCAAATACCACGTATATCACATTTACGGGCGCAAACAGCATCAGCAAACTGCCCGGCTCGTTCAGTATCAGACTCAGCACATGCGCTGGGGAGACGATCAGAAAAGGCAGAAGGCGACTGAGCAGGGCCCCCACCACTATACAGATTGCGGCCAGCACCTGCAACCCCAGCCCTCGCTTAAGCTTGATGGTGCGGCTCATGACCTCGGCGATGAAACCGCCAATTACGGGGCCGATGAACAGAGCCAGCAACCACCAACCGCCAAGGAAGGACATAGCGAAGCCAGCCACGGTCGCCACCCCCAGCCCAACCAGGCCAGCCAGAACATACTCAGCCAGGGATACATCGTATATCGGTAATTTGCGAACCTGAGTACATTCCCGACAGCGCACCCCCACCGGGTGGCGTATCCCGCACTCGACACAGATTGGCTTGCCACACTTGTTACAGCGCAGCAACGTCTCGCGCTCTGGGTGGTTGGCGCAGTACATCATCTCTTCACTGGGGGCGGGGGACCCCACGGCCTCGCTCATCTCAACCTCTCTCCCAAAGTGCGGTAGAAGTAGCTCGCTGATTGCCTCCTCACGAAGCGACAGATGTGCTCGCTGGCTGTGACCGAGATCTGATCAGAATCTTGAACCTCCACATCAATCTGACCATCAATGGTCAATAGGCCAGAGTGATTGGTATGGGGACAGATGGTCACTTCCGCTTTAGAAGGCAGCACCATGGACTGGATAGTAGTCAGGTGCGCGGCGATGGGAGTGACAAGGATAGTCCTCAGTTCCGGGGCCACGACGGGACCACCGGCAGCCAGGGAGTAGGCGGTAGAGGCTGTGGGCGTGGCCACGATAAGTCCGTCGGCAAAATAGGTCATGGTGGGCACGCCGTCCACGCTCATCTCCAGGCGCAACAGCCGTGGGAGCGCGCCTCGGCTTACCACCACATCGTTGAGGGCTTCGTAGATACCTATCTTCTCCCCCCCCCGGCGATGCTCGGCGTGGAGCATCATCCGTTCCTCCAGCCAAAAGTGCCCAGCCAGGAGGTCAGGGAGTATCCCCTCCACCTCATCTGGGTTGCACTCAGCCAGGAAGCCCAGGCGACCAAAGTTGACGGACAGGATAGGCACTGCGTGGGGCACACCAGCCCGTGCCGCCCGCAAGATGGTACCATCACCTCCCAGGGTGATCAAGAGGTCCAGGTCGCCAGCACGCTGCCGAATTTCATCTTCCTTCCAGGCTGACACCACCCAGGCTGAGACCTTTAATCCTTCCAGGGTGTCGGCTAGTTTTCGGGCCAACTCCTGGCTCTCCTCGATCATGGGATGGAAAAGTAGCCCAATTCGTTTCATACTTCACGCCTGCGGACAATGGTGACGGATGTGGAGAGTGGGAGGACAGTCATTGCTGCCTATCTCAAACTATGCTATAATGCCCCTCGTTCAGAGCCTCACCGTCACCGAAAAAACCAGCGAGGAGACGTTGTCTTGAGTTTAGGCGCATGGCTAGCCCTGGCTAGCTTATGGCTGGCAGTCTACGTAGTCACCGGCGTCAGCTACAGACGAGCCTTTATCGCTCACCCCTACCAGCGTGATGTGGCCGCCGTTGGTCTTTTGGCCCTTCTGACCACAGGATTCTTCTGGCGCGTCCTCTTTTCCGACAACGTATGGATGCCGGCCGGAGGCGGTGATATGGTCTCCTTGCTCTACCCGGTCTACCATTTTGCCGCCACCAATTTCCGGCAAGGTATCATTCCCCTGTGGAATCCCCACCTCTACGGGGGCGTCCCCTTCGCTGGCGACATCCAGTCGGGCCTCTTCTATCCCCTGAACCTGGCTATCTTCCTTCTTGCCCCTCAGATAACCTACCGCACCCTGCAACTTATGGTCGTCGTGCCAATCTTCCTGGCCGGGCTGTTCATGTATCTCCTCTTGCGGAATTTGGGCCCCGCTGGGGAAGAAGTTCGCCTATCCCTGAGTCGCCCGGCCGCCCTGGCCGGAGCCACCGCTTTCATGTTCTCCGATTTCTTTATCACCCATCTGGGCAATCTGAACCTGAATGTTGTAGCTGCCTGGCTACCCCTTGTCTTCCTCTTTTTTCACCGGGCCGTGATCAGCAAACGCCCTGCTCCAGCGGCCGGGGCCGGTATCTGCCTGGGGCTGGCTGTCCTGGCTGGCCACATCCAGCCCTTTCTGTACATGGCCTTTCTGTTGGGCATTTACACCCTGTACCGGGTCTACCTGACCCGCACAGGGTGGCGCACCGTCATTCAGTACGTGGCCCTCTTGACCCTGGCTCTGGCCCTGGCCGTGGGCATAGCGGCTATAGTTCTGATCCCTGGATACGAATTTTCGGCCCTCTCCCAACGGGCCGAGTTCAGCTATGAAGAGGCCAGCAGATTCTCTCTGGCCCCTGGACAACTGGTGGGCCTGTTGGTACCGGCCCTCCTTGGCCGTGGCCCGGCTGAACACTGGGACCCCTGGGATCGGGTCGAGGTGGGCTACATCGGTATCCTGCCCCTCCTCCTGGCCGGGTTTGGGGCCTGGTTGCGACGCGATGATCTTTCCCGGTTCTTCATCGGCCTGGCTCTTCTCTCCTTGCTCCTGGCCCTGGGAGGTTACTCTGTGCTCTACGGCTGGCTGTACCAACTGGTTCCTGGCTTCCACCAGATGCGTGCCCCGGCCCGTTTTGTCTACCTCACTGACTTCGCCCTGGCAGCCCTGGCCGCTTTCGGCCTGCAGGCCTTGTTGCGCCCCATTCCCCTGTCGCAGCGCCGCGCCTTCGGCCGGTTGGTCCGTCTTGCTCCCTGGGCCCTTTTGGCCACGACCTTGCTGACGGTGCCACCTTTGTACACCGCCCTTCTCCTCAGCCAGGACAAGGATCCGGGCATCTTTCAGCGGGTGGCCAACGCCTTCAACGGGCTCCTCTTCTTCCTCCTGCTCCTGGCTGGGTGCCTGATGTTTCTCTGGGCCCGACGGCACCATTGGGTAGGACGGCGCACACTGGCTTACTTAGCCGTAGGTTTCATCTTCCTTGACCTGGCCAGTCTGGGGAGCAACCTTGACGTAGGGACAACTGATCCAAGCCGCACCTTCGACCACCAGGCAGCCATCGCTTTTTTGCAAGAGGACAGAAGCCTTTACCGCGTTGAGACCCCTATGGAGGTCTGGCATGTCTGGCAGCCGAACAGCAGCCTCCTCTACCGCCTCTTCGATGTGGGTGGAGTCTACAATCCCCTGCTGTTGGCTGACTACACTCGCTACCTGGCTAGTATGGGAGGCCGTTCCTCTCCTCTCTACGATCTGCTGAACGCTAAGTATGTGATCGGCTCCAAAGACCTGGGGCTGGAGGGCAAACTGATACCTGTCTTCGATGAGGATCCTGGGGTGAACATCTACCTCAATACCAGGGCCCTCTCCCGGGCTTTCATGGTTTACAACGCCCAGATTGTAGCCAGCCACGAGGAGGCTCTGACCGCCATCCAACAGCCGGATTTCAATCCGGGAACGACCGTTATCCTAGAGGAGGGAGAGCCCCTGGCTGCGGTCCCTTCGCACCCGGCATTGGTCAGCTTTGTCAGCTACTCAGTAAACGACATCGTTCTGACCGCAGAAACGGCAGCGGAAGGGTATCTCTTCCTCAGTGAGGTCTACTATCCAGGATGGCAAGCATACGTGGACAACCAGCCAACCCCGGTGCTGCGAGCCAACTACCTTTTCCGGGCTTTGCGTCTCCCTCCTGGTTCTCACCGCGTGCGCCTCACCTACAGTCCCCTCTCCTGGCGCATTGGCCTGGGAATCAGCCTGGCGACCGGGCTCGGTCTGCTAGCCTGGGGAGGTTACTCCCTCGGGCGTCGGATGAGAAAGGTGCGACGTTAACCACTCCACCAGCTTTCCCCGCTCGACCAATTCCTGTTCACCACGAGCCATGGAGCGCACGGTCACCTGTCCGGTCTGCACCTCTTGTTCCCCGAGGATCAGGGTGAAAACAGCCCCTTTCTTGTCGGCCTGTCGCAACTGGGCCTTCAAACTGCGCTCGCCAAAGGCACAGGTAGCACCGAGGCCGGCCGCTCGCAATTGGGTCAGAAGCTGGACGGCCATCTCCTTTGCTTCCTTTCCGCGATAGGCCACAAAGACTACGGGGCTGTCCAGGGGAGGTGGTTCTATGTTCTGCTCCTTCATGGTCATGATGATACGTTCCAGGCCAGCCGCAAACCCGATGCCGGGAGTGGATGGGCCTCCCAACACCTCGGCCAGACCATCGTAGCGGCCGCCGCCGCAGAGGGCGTTTTGGGCTCCAATCCCCTCCGACCAGACCTCGAATACCGTCTTTGTGTAGTAGTCAATACCCCGCACCAGGCGATGGTTGATGGTATAGGGGCGGTCCAATAGGTCCAGGTATCGGCGAAGGGCAGCAAAGTGTTCATCACATTCGGCGCAGAGATATTCCCCGATCTGAGGCGCGGCGGCGATGATCGGTTGACAATTGTCCTGTTTGCAGTCCAGGAGCCTGAGAGGGTTTCGTTCCAACCGTCGTCGGCAATCCTGGCAGATTTCCCCTACGTGTTGGTTGTAGTAGGCGATCAAGACTTTGAGGTAGTCTGAACGACAGCGCGGGCAGCCGGTGCTGTTAAGTTGGAAGGAAAGCCCCGTGAATCCCAGGTCATCGTACAGATGCCAGGCCACTGACATCAGTTCCAAATCAACGGCCGGGTCCTGTTCGCCGATGGCCTCGATGTTGAACTGGGTGTGCTGACGGTAGCGCCCGGCCTGAGGTCGTTCGTAGCGAAAGACAGGCCCGATGGAGTAGAGCCTGACCGGTTGTGGCAGGACGTGCATGCCATGCTCCAAATAGGCCCGCACCACTGAGGCCGTCCATTCCGGGCGCAGGGTAATCTCGCTTCCCCCCTTGTCTTCAAAGGAGTACATCTGCTTGTCAACGATGTCTGTCCCTTCCCCCACCCCGCGCTCGAAGAGGGATGTCTCCTCGAAGATGGGGGTATCAAGTTGCTGGTAGCCGTAGATAGCAGCCAGGCGGTGCAACCGTTCCTTCAGGAAGCGCCAATAGGGCTGATCATCAGGCAGGATATCCTGGGTACCACGGGGCGCTGTGTACAAGATGTACCTCCTTCTAACAACTTTCATTATAACGCATTTCGCCAATGTTGTCTAACCAGGCCACTTGTCATCCAGGCCCCCATATTGTAAAATATGATTATGGATGCGAACATCATGGTTTTGAACCTGGTGGGGGGGATATCCCTGCTGCTGTACGGCATGCACACCGTTGGTAGAGGGATGCAGAGGGCGGCCGGCGCCCGTATGCGCCGTCTTATGGGTAGATTGACAGCTAACCCTCTCAGGGGTATGGGGATCGGGGCCCTAGTCACAGCCACCCTCCAGTCCAGCAGCGCTACTACGGTGATGCTGGTCGGTTTCGTCAGCACCGGAATCCTGGAGTTAGAACAGACTCTGGGGGTGATCCTGGGAGCCGACATCGGCACAACCATCACCGTGCAATTGATCGCCTTCAACATCGTCCAGTACTCGGTGTTGCTCATTGCTATAGGTGTGCCGATGATGCTGGCCACTAAACAGAGACAGTACAACTACACCGGCCAGGTCATTCTGGGTTTTGGTTTTGTCTTCCTGGCCATGAAACTTCTGGCTGACTCGATGGCCCCTCTAAAGGAAATACCTCTGTTTCAGCAGATACTGTTGGAACTGACGGCTGCTCCTTTGCTGACCCTGATCTTTTCCGGGATTGTCACTGTTGTCATCCAAAGCAGTGCCGGCATGATTGGGCTGGCCATTGCTCTCTCTACCCAGGGTCTGATTCCCCTCTCCCTGGCAATTCCTATTATCTTCGGAGCCAATATTGGCACCAGCGCTACCGCTCTCCTGTCAAGCATCGGCACGACCACCGACGCTCAGCGGGTTGCCATCGCCCATGCCCTCTTCAAAGTAGTGGGGGTGGTGGTCATGTACCCCTTCATGCAACCCTTCGCCAACTTTGTCGAATTGACTAGCTCAGACCTGCCGCGCCAGATTGCCAATGCCCACACCCTCTTTAACCTGGGTCTGGCCATCCTGATCCTACCTTTCACCAGACCTTTTGCTTGGGCGATCCGCAAGATGGTCCCTGAGCGGCGGGAAATTGAGGAGGTATTCCGACCGAAGTACATTGATCAACACGTGCTAGATTCACCAGCCCTGGCTATCGGCCAGGCAACACGTGAAGCTTTGCGCATGGCTGACATCGTCCAGGGTATGCTACGGGATAGCATTCTGGTCTTACGCAACGATGACGAGCCACTGCTGGAGGAGGTGATTCGTCGGGACGATCGGGTGGACCTGTTGGAGGAGGAGATTAAGCGCTACCTGACCCAGTTATCTGAACAGAACCTGCCGGAGGAGCTGTCTCACCAGGAGATCGGGCTGCTTTATGCGATCAACGACATGGAACATATCGGGGACATCATCAGCAAGAGTCTGCTGGCTTCGCTGGCCCGGAAGAAGATAGAAGGAAAGCATGTCTTTTCCGAGGATGGGATGGCGGAGATCGAGAAGCTGCACGGAAAGGTGTCGGAGAATCTGGAGTTGGCCGTGGCTGCCTTTGCGGCCCAGAACAGGGAGTTGGCGGAGAAAGTGTTACACCGAAAAGCGCACATCAATCAGATGGAGCGAGAGTTGCGACAGGCCCACATCCAACGGCTGCGAAAGGGTCTGAAGGTCAGCATTGACACCAGCGCCATCCACCTCGACGTCCTCAACGACCTAAAGCGCATCAACTCGCACGCCACTAACGTGGCCTACGTGGTGCTGGGGGAGATATAGGGGTGGATGTGAACAAGAGGGTCTACATCTCCGGGCCTCGCTCCAGACCTGACAGGTTTCACAGGTCACTTTTCGGCGTAAATGCGCCCTTCGTCAGGTCGAATCTGGCTTAAAACAACGCCTTTGGAAACCTGTCAGGTCTTTGATCGCCTACAATCTAGACCAAAGTGAAGTAGATCCACAGGGGTAACAATCCCCACATTTTCATAGGC
>JBHIDP010000002.1:0-33212 GCA_046760185.1 Anaerolineae bacterium | reverse complement strand
GGATACGGTCTTGATCCATGATTTCGATTATACAATATCTCAGTTAAAATGAAAAGAGTCTGGCTAAAATCTGTGGAGGAGTGGAGCCTTCAGGCGGATAAAACCGGCTAAAGCCTCGACTCCCACAAGTTTTGGCCACGCTCAAATGAAAAAAGGGGCCGTTGCGGCCCCTCCAGTAGCACCTGCTACCACCTCCTCATTTTCCAGCCTCCACCATCACCGGGGGTTCTCCCTTGATGCTTTCGACCAAGGTGAAGGCTCGTTGCACCTGCTCATCCTCCCCCTCGACCACCAGGGTCACCGCTCCTTCGCAGCCACCGATGCCACCCGAAGCGACATGGAAAGCTTTCACCCCGGTCAGGATATGCAGAGCCTCGATCTCGGTCACCACAGTCCCGGTCACCACGGGCATGAGACCAACAAGCATACCAATGCTGTATTTCAGGCGTGATATGCCGCAATGCCGCGAAGCCTCGATCACTGAGTCAATCTTCTTCTCCAGCCCAACAGGCATGATGAGATGGGCTCCCCGGGCTGTCACCGGCCCCAGAGCCATACCGATGGTACCCCCCAGCTCATCACCCATGAGTATCCCCACATGGCCGTTAGAGTCAATAGCGTTGCCGCTCTTGATAAAGACATCCCCGGCCTCGAATTGGCGGATCATCTTCTTGGCTGGCACATCAACCGGCTTGCCGTCTACCAGCACGTAGGGTGTCATCCTGATGGTCTTGGGAGTGGAGCTCAGACGCCCATCACCAATGTAGCCGGCCGCATAGGGGTATTTTGGAACGGAGATGTCCATCAGTTCCTCGGCAACAAAGGCCGTGGTGGTGCCGTTGGCTATGATAATCCGCCCCTTCTCAAAAGCCTGCCTCACCACAGGCAAAGCGGCCACCCCCTTGGCCATGAGCCGTTTCGATTCAGCCGAGGTGAGGGCGAAGATACCGGCCACAGCCCCTTCCTTAGCCTCATACCTGATTTCAGGGTTGACAGTTGATTGAGTCATGGCATCCTCCTTCCGAGATGTTGTCAATTCAACGAAAAAGCCTTCAGCTTACCTCCAGGCTATGTTCGAGACAGGCCTTGATCATAGCTGAGAGGTCAGTGGTCGGCCTCTCACTCTCCAGGGTGAGGTGAGCAAAGAACTCCACATTGCCGGCCGGTCCACGCAGGGGTGAAGGGATCAACCCCCGCACCGAGAGCCCCTGCTCCCGGGCGAAATGAACGATCCTCTCCAGCACAACCTTGTGAACGGCAGGGTCCCTGACCACACCCCCTTTCCCCACCTGCTCCGGCCCAGCCTCGAACTGGGGTTTGATCAGGCAGACAATCTCCCCCACCGGCTTGAGCAGTTTCTTCACCACTGGCAGTACCAGGCGCAGCGAGATAAAGGAAACATCCACCACAGCCAGGTCTACTGGCTCCGGCAGCGCCGTCAGGTGCCGAATGTTGGTCCGCTCCATGACCACCACCCGCCCATCCTGGCGAAGCTTCCAGGCCAGTTGTCCGTAGCCCACGTCAACGGCATACACCCGGGCCGCACCGCGTTGCAGCAGACAGTCGGTGAAGCCCCCGGTGGAGGCACCCACGTCCAGGGCCACTTTCCCCTCCACGGAAAGGGCAAAGCGCTCCAAGGCCGCTTCCAACTTCAAACCACCACGACTGACGTAGGGCAGGGTCTGGCGCAGCCGCACCTGGGCCTCCTCCCTTACCTTAACGCCAGGCTTGTCCAAGACAACCTCGTCAACCAAGACGTGACCAGCTCTGATCAGTTGCCGGGCCCGCTCGCGGCTTTCCACCAACTCCCTCTCCACCAGCAGCAGATCCAGTCGCTTTTTCATGGTTTGACTTATGAGACACCTTAGGTTATCATTTTGTTCGTATTTCTCCAGGCTGGAAACAGCCTCCGTTCAATAACGCTCCTGCAAAAGGGGGTCCGATCAACGATGTTCAAAGCTCTTCTCATCACCATGCGACCCAAGCAGTGGACCAAAAACGCCATCCTGCTTTTTCCCTTCATGTTCACCCTGAACGAATATTGGAGCCCCTTCAGCCCCGAGATGTACCACATGCTGGGTCTAGTTATGCCGGCCTTGTTCCTCTTCTGCATCCTTTCCGGCTGCGTCTATCTGATCAACGACATAATGGACATGGAAAAGGACCGTCACCACCCGACCAAGTCCCTCCGTCCCCTCCCCGCCGGCAAGCTAACCGCGCGCCAAGCCATCGTGGCCCTGGCCGTTCTGCTGCCCCTCTCCCTGGTGGCCTCTTTCTGGCTGCACCTTTTCTTCGGGAGCATCGCTTTGGCCTATTTCCTGGTGATGCTCACCTACAACTTCGTGCTGAAGAACGTAGTCATCATTGATGTCTTCACCATTGCGGCCGGGTTCGTGCTGCGCGCTGTAGCCGGAGCTGTGGTCATTGATGTGGGCATCTCCCCCTGGCTCTATGTCTGCACCATCCTGCTGGCCCTCTTCCTCGGCTTTGGCAAGCGCCGCCATGAACTACTCCTCCTCGAAGACAACGCCAGCGAGCACCGTGCCATCCTGCGGGAGTACAGCCGCCACTTCCTGGATGAGATGATCGCCGTAGTGAGCTCGGCCTCAGTGATGGCCTATTCCCTCTACACCTTCTCCGCCCCCAACCTCCCGGAGAACCATGCCATGATGCTGACCATCCCCTTCGTCATCTACGGCATCTTCCGCTACCTCTACCTGATTCACATCAAGAACGCCGGTGGGAGCCCTGAGGAAATCCTTATCGGCGATCCGCCCTTCATCGCGGCCATCCTCCTTTGGGGGATCTCCGTGGTGCTGATCCTGTACCTCTTCTGATCACCTGCGTTTGCGTCCAGCACCGATTGCTCCGCCTACCCTCCCGCAGGTTACAGTGAGGCATTTGTGGCGTGACAGGTTTCCTGAGTTGCGAGAGGTCTCTGACGGCCAAACTCGAACCTGCGGGAGGATTTAACATTGGAGTTAGTCAGCGGTGATATCCGACCACCGAGTCCGGGGGCTGTTCGGGAGGCCTGCTGGCGACGATCTGTTGCGAAAGCTCCATGAGCTTGTTATGCGCTTTCCTGGCCTCTTCATACCTCTCCCGCCACAGCTTCTGGGTCTCCTCGCCCCAAATGGAAGTCTTAGCCAGCATCTGCCTCAGGGCCATTTCCTTATCAATCCAGTCTTTGGCTGTGTTGACAAACTCGCGGCTTTGCTGATCGAACTGTTCTAAGCCTCGCATGGTCTGTCTCCCTTCCATTGGCATGATGAGTACAAGACCTGACAGGTCTAGCTTAAATAACATAAACTATTGGGCTGCCCATTTCTTCACCAGACTCTCCTCTTCGGCCAGGCTGCCGATCTCACCGTCGAGCCGGGCATCGCGCAGCCCTTCCAGGATGTGGCCATAGATCGGGCCAGGCTTGATGCCCATCTTCTTGAGATGCTCCCCATCAATCTCCGGCTCGACGAAGCGCAGGGTGCTGTGGTACTGCTCCAACCTTTGACGGACCCTCTTCTTATCCGAGGCAACCCAAAGGATGAAAAGGGCCGGCTCGGAGTAGTATTCCAGCAGGTGATAGACCTGGCTGGGCCGTAGCTCCTTCTCATTCAATTCTGTTTCTATCCCCTTCAAACTGCTGACCTGCCGCAATGCTTCTGCATCGTAGCGAGGTAGCCTCAGACGATCAATAAGAGCCTCGATCTCACCTTCAGCCAGACGGAAGGTCAGGAGGCCAAGGTAGAGGGAATTGAGTATGGAGCTGTCCAGTGCTGTCTTGGTGGCCATTTGCCTCCATGCCTCAAAACCAGTGCGCAGTTGCCGTACCTTGGTCTCCAGCCAGGCATCATAGCGGAGGCCGGGGTGGACCTGGACCAGAACGCCCAGTTCATCCAATCGTCGTAGGCTCCGCTCCGGCTCCTCCTCCTGGAAGATCAGGTCCAGTTCGCTGCGCACACGGTCGGCACTGACCCGGTCCAGCAGATCCAGCGCATTTTCGATCAGTTCGAGGGTGCGTTCCTCTATCCTGAAGCCCAGTCGCTGTTCCAGGCGCACGGCCCGCAACATGCGGGTAGGGTCCTCCACAAAGCTTAAGCTGTGAAGCACGCGGATCAGCCCCTGTTCCAGGTCCCTTATCCCCCCATAGAAGTCGAGGAGCTGGCCGTAGTTTTTCTCCTCCAGGCTGATGGCCATGGCGTTGATGGTGAAATCGCGCCGGTGCAGATCCTGTTTTATGGAACTGCGCTCAATCTGGGGCAAGGCCGTAGGATGGTCGTAGAATTCGGTGCGAGCCGTTACGAAGTCTATGTAAGGCACAACGTCAGCATAGGCTGTCCCCTCCAGAATCCATTTGGCAGTGCCAAAGCGGGCGTGGCCATGGACCCTCCCCCCCTTTACCTCCGCCAGGCGTTGAGCCAGAGCGATGGCTTCACCCTCAACCACCAGGTCAATGTCCAGATTCGGCAGGCCCAGCAGGAGGTCCCGTACCAATCCGCCCACAAAGTACAGGGCAAAACCCATTTCAGTAGCGGTGCGGCTGGCCTCCTTCACCAGATCAACCAGGGGAGGCGGTAAAGCTTCCTCTATACGGTCTGCCACCACTTCTGTACCTGACGGTTGCGCTGGCTGGCTCCACAGCTTGATCAGGTCAGTACGGGTAACTATGCCCACAATCTTGCCCCCTTCTACCACCGGTACCTGGCCGAGAGCGTGGTCAATCATCACCTTCTGCAAGTATTCCACCGAGTCGCTCGGTGTGACGCTGATCTCCCCCTTGTGCATGTAGGTTTCAATAGGTGCTCCACCCAGTTTGTGATGGAGGGCTTTGTCAATCTCCCGCCGGGTGAGGACACCTACCAGGTGATCACCATCCACGACCGGGAAACCCTCATGGCTGTAGCGGCGCATCATTCTCTCGGCTTCGGCCACCGTGGTTTCTGGAGACAGAGTATGCACACCCCAGGACATGATTTGGGCCACGGTCACGGCCGGCTTGGCATGCTCTTTCAGCAGTTCCAGCAACCGCCGCCGCACCCAGGCCAAGTCAGTATCCCTGATGACAGCCGCGGCAGCCCTGCTGTGTCCGCCCCCTCCCAGGCGCTGGGCGATCTCAGAGACATCTATGGTCTCACTGCTGCTGCGGGCCACAACCTGTACCCGGTTATCCATTTGCACCGCCAGGAAGAGGGCAGCCGGATCATACAGGTCCCGCAGCCTGTGGGCCAGGGTAGATACCTCCTCTACGTACTCCTCCACTGCTGCCGTGGCGATGACCACTGTTTGACCAACAAACTGATGAAACTCGGCATTCTGCACCAGACGGGCATACAGCTCTCGCTGCTGTTCACTGAGGGGCTCATAGAGGAACTCGTTAACCACCTCGAGATTGGCCCCTTGTTCCAGCAGCCAGGCAGCACAGCGTAGATCCTTGGGGGTGGTATCAACGTAGGAAAGGGAGCCGGTATCCTCGTAGATACCCAACAGAAGCAAAGTAGCCTCGACCGGTGAAATCTCGATCTGAGCCTGCATGATCTGCTCAACCAGGATAGTAGTAGTGGCTCCAGTGTCCCCCCCGCAATAGGTCATCCTTTTTTCCAGCGGTCTGCTCAGGGGATGATGGTCAATAATGAAAATCTCCGTTGTGGCCTGTTTCCCCCTTAGCGAGGGGACACTTTGGGTGTCAACCAGGATCAGGCGTGATACTTTGCGTCGCGGCAGATCCTCGGGGCGGACGAAGGGGAGCTCGTCCCAGTAGAGGGTCAGAAAGTGGCGCAGATTACGGTTCGGCCGTCGTGGCAGAAGCGGCACTGCCTCTGGGTACATCTTCTTCGCCCCCAACATGGCCGCTAACGCATCGAAATCGGTGTGGTCATGAGTAGTTATTATTTCCATAGGCATCAGGCTGGGTATGTTTAATCAATCCACTTAATTATATCATGAACCGTATGCATTCAACAAGTTACAAAGGCAGGATAGCACCGACCGCAAGGTGCTCTTCCCTCCAAAAAGGCGCAGAGCCGGCTCCCAGGGGCATGGAGCACACCCCCAACGTAGGCAACAACACGAGACTAACTTACAGGACTTACGCAGTTACCCTGAGTTCAGGTGCCCGGCACCTCAAAATGCGGCTCGATGGTGCCAACTCTGGCCGCAAAAAGCAAAGTTTTCGGCTGAATAGCGGAGTTGAGAGGTGCCGGGCACCTTTAGCGTAAGTCCTTTAACTTAGCCATTTCCGATCAGATGTGGTAAAATAAGTTGGAACACGGTCTAAAGTTGAGCAAAGGACAGGGAAGGTCATTGAAAGTTAAAGATATCGAGTCTGTCGGGACTTTTCGCAGCCTGAGCTTCAAACTGGTGCTTGTCTTATCGGTGGCCTTGATTGCCACCTTAAGTCTGCTTTTTTATGTTGAGTATATTCGCCATCGGGACCGGCTCATAGCTCAGAGGGTAGCAACCGCCACACTGCAAAGCGATTTGATCGAAAGCAGCCTCCAACACAGCATGATGACTCAAGATCCGGATGAACTACGTACCATTTTAAACGATCTGGGCAAACAACAGGATATCGTGAGCATCCTCCTTCTTGATAAGAGCGGCAAGATCACTGCTTCTCCCAACGCAGAAGAAATAGGCAAACGGTTAGACCTCAGTGATTCGACGTGCCAGCTTTGCCACCAGCGGGACACAGCCCAGAAACGTAGCAGGACGGTTATTTTCAAAACAGATAGTGGAGAGGAAGTCCTCCGTAATGTTAACCCGGTAGAGAACAGGCAGGAATGCCATAGCTGTCACGATCCCCAGTCGGCTATCAGTGGTGTGATACTGGCCGACTTCTCCATGGCCGAGGTCAATAAAGAGATTGGAATCCATCTGAGGGAGACTATTGCCATCCTCCTGAGCGCAATTGTGGTTGTGGTTTTGATAGCAAGTCTGGTGATGAACCAAATTGTTCTGACCAGGCTCAAGATCCTCGTGCAGGCCATGAGACGGCTTGGTCAAGGGGAGTTAGACCAGCGCCTGGAACTCAAAGGGAATGATGAGATCAGCGAGCTGGCCACATCTTTCAATCGCATGGCGCAAAGTTTGAAGGAAAAGACAAGGCTGGAGTCGGAAATTTCGAAACTGCAACGGGCAAGGGCCAAGGAACTGGCCAGGGCAAAGGAGGAGATCGCTCGAAAGGCAAGTCAGCTTCAGCAACTGCTGACCAAAACCATAAGTGTCCAGGAAGAGGAACGGGCCCGAATAGCCCATGATATGCATGACGGCGTGACACAGTTGATCATTGGTGCCCTCTATGAAATCCAGGCCGCTAGAGAAAGGCTCCCTTCACAACCGGAAGAAGCCACGGAGAGGTTGCGGACTGTTCAAGACCTGCTCACCAGAGTGGAGACTGAAACACGCCGGGTCATACACGATTTACGTCCCACCGGCTTCGATACCTCAGGATTGATCCCGGCCCTGAAGAGATATGCGGTGAACTACCATGAACTTTTTGACATCTCATGCTCAGTGCGCATCTCTGGCAAGCCGTGGAGGCTGCCGCCGGACAAGGAGGTTGCCATCTTCCGCATCGTGCAAGAAGCTCTCCACAACACGGAAGCCCATGCTGAAGCTTCCTCGGTCCAAGTCCGCCTTGATTTTGGGGCAACTGAGTTGAAAGTCAGTGTGGAGGATGATGGTCGAGGATTCGCCTACGAGGCAGCAGGACGCGATTTTAATGGTCGTTTGGGACTGCTGGGCATGAAACAGAGAGCGGAGAGCATGGGAGGGGAGATAGAGATCCGATCCGCTCCTGGGCACGGCACCAGGATAATCCTCAGGATTCCAGCTACATCCGATCAGAATGTACACAGCGGCGGAGTACAGAATGAACAAGATCAGAGTTTTGGTTGCTGACGACCACCCTGTGGTACGACAGGGGCTGCGCAGTCTGTTGTCGAGCTTTTCTGACATTGAAGTTGTTGGAGAGGCAAGCACCAGCTTCGCTGTCGTCGAGCAAGTAAGAGAGGTAAAGCCTGACGTAGTTCTGCTGGACATCCTCATGCCCGGTCCAAATGGCATAGAGATTGCCCGTCAACTGAGACGGGCACAGCCAGAGGTGAAGATCATAATCTTGACCACGTACGATGACGATGAGTATCTGTATGGAGCTCTGCAAGCTGGAGCGCATGGCTACCTGCTCAAGAGCGCTTCCCATGAGATGCTAGCCTCATCCATACGGTCCGTGTACAAGGGTGAACGCCTGTTAAGCCCGCAGTTGGTAGGCAAGGTTCTCCAGCAGTTCGAGGAACTGGCCAAAGAGAAGGCGAGGCATGAATCGCAGTTGTCTGACCTGGAGCTGCAAGTCCTAAGCCTGATCGCTGAAGGGGCTACCAACAAGGAGATCGCTAAGAGACTCTACTGGAGCGAGGTAACGGTAAAGAGGAAAATCCAAGACATTTTGGGCAAGTTAGAGGTAGTTAATCGAGCTCAAGCAGTGGCAGAAGCTATCAAAAGAGGGTTGATATAGTCCTTCTTCAAATCAGGTTGTTTTTCGCTCCCTTTTCTGAGGACAGGAGAGGGAGTTTTTTTGTTTCGGTAGATACTGTTTGGCTGGAAAGTTGATACCGTTTGCCCTTGTCCGGCCTCCATGCTTCAAGTAAGATTAGGCTGAATTTCCAGCAAGGGCGACCACTCAGTTCGGGGGGACGGTCTTGACCATTTTGGGGAGGTAACGGTGGTACGGATAGCCCAAGAGAGCGACCTTGCCATCCGTATTCTGCGTTTGGAGCAACAATTGGAGTCGTATCAGAAACTCCATGCCGAAGAGTTGGATGAAATCCGGAAAACATTGGCTGAACTGAAGGATCAGATTCTGACAACAAATTCTGAAGATTCGGACGCGGATGCGGGCATCGAGGAAAATGCAGGGGAGACATCAGCCCAGGCGGATGGGATACCTGACAGTGGGAAGGACTAAGGGGTTGTTAAGAAGCAACTTGACACCCCCTAATCCCAGCTACCACGGGGCTTGAGATTGATCCACCTTCTTTCCTCAGGCCGTTTTCCTCAGATCGTAGAACCTGCAGGCATAACACTCCTCCCTGAGCTGCCCCTCGCTCAAACGGATAGCTAGCCAGCAAGGAACATACGAGTGGTGGTAAGCTGGACAGTTGTCTCTCTTGGGCGGCGGACACCTCATCACATCCCAGCAGCGCAGACGACGCACAACTGTGTTGGGGACTTCCCTCTCGGCCACCGGCTGAGCAACTTTGGCCCTCTCCGCACGGATTTGCTGCAAGATATCTTCTTGTTGATGACCCTGCCAGCGCTGGATGAGTTTAAACACGCCAATCGTTATCAGCAGCGGAATGCCAACCCTGAGCAGCAACATAAACAGTACAACGACAGAGTCCAACATCAACTCCAACATAGTCATCCCTCCTTTCGAGCATCAGCTCTCTCCGAAAATGGACGGCTCAGGTAATCCCCTCACTCAGATTGGACAAAGATAGGCAGGAACCTGGTACCCAAAGTGTAGGCCAGCAATCCATAGGCAACGACACCAGCGCTAGTGACCCACTCCACCCATGTCGGGGTGTACTGTGCCAACGGGGAAAGGGAGAGTGAAGGGGAGAGCACGAGAGGGGTCACCAGGCCCGAGATGTTGACGTTCCACCTATTGATAACCACACCGATAACGACTAAAGCACAGGCTGTAAACAGTCCCCAGATGTTCTCACGCAGCCTGGGTACGGCCAGGATCACGGCCGGCACAACCCCACCTAAAATGATCTCCCACCCCCAGAAGGCCCAACTATATGGTCCCCGGGTCAGTAATGCCAAGCTCTCGCTCCGCATGGGGAGATAGGTATAGCTCATTCCCACTGTATCCCAGAGCTTCAGGTACAGGTAGGCAATCAGCACCACAGCCGTAACCTTTGCCAGATCGAAGAGAAGCTCTTTTTTCACCACCTCCCTCCGGGCGATTCTGGAGGTAGCAAGGCTGGCCAGGATAGTAAGGGATAGACCACCTGCTATGGCCGAGCCGATGAACAGGACAGCCATGTTGGGCTTGAACCAGATAGGCCGGGCCTTGACCACGCCGTAGGTGGCACCCAGTGAGGACTGGTGAAGCAAGGACAGGATCAGTCCGACCACGGCCAGGATGGGCGTGGCTTGGTGCAATTTGTAGGTCAGTTTGGGGATCAAGGGCAACCTTTGCACTATCCTGGTCTCGCCCACAATAGGAGCTACCTCTGTGATCAAGACCACCAGGTACAGAGTGATACACCAGGTTACCTCCCACAGGACCGAATGAGGCTGGCCGAAGGCCAGAATATGCCAAAACCTCTCCGGACGCCCGATGTCAAACAGGAGGGTCATAACTGCCATGCTGTACCCGATCAGGCCGATGAAGACCGCCAACCTACCAATCGGTTTGTACTTCTCCATCTTGAGAATGTAGATGGCGGCAGAGACACTGAACGCTCCAGCGCTGAGAGCGATGGAGGATAGATCCACGGTGATCCAGAGGCCCCAGGGAACCGCGTCACTCAGTCCCGTGACGATCAGGCCACGGGTGAAGACAAAGTAGGCACCGCAGGCTCCAACGGCTATGACCGACAGCAAGGCCCCTACCCAGATAACGAAGGCTGCCGATATCCTCTTTCCAAACATGTCGAACCCCTCACTTTGCCAAAATGGAGACCCTTGCATAAATCGAGCAGGACACTGCTTTGTCACCTGGAGTGGAGCCTTCAGGCGGTTTTGGCTCTCAAAATCCGGCTCACCTGTCCTGGCGCACAGGTGCCAGGGAAAGCCTCGACTCCGGATACCATGTTAGCTGATAGAACGATATCCTGCGAATTATGAAAGGCTCTCTCCTCTATGAATACAGAGAGCCTTGCATAAAATCAGTTAAGAAAGGTCAGGAAAACCCTCTCTTGCTGCCAAGGGGCGTCCTCGCCCCGTTCCAGGCGCCCTCACCGCTCAAGGCGAGGCGGGGACGCCCCTCCGTAGCAGACGGAACGCCGTTCCATGAATTATGCAAGGGTCTCAAAATGCAATTCAAGCAGTCACAAAAGATAGGCCATAGGTTACGGTAAGTGGTACCATCTATGATGGTGGCGAATAGTAAACTCGTGGTTCGGTTCCTAGGTCTTCCCTGAGCCGGAAGCTCCTTCTGCTGCGGAGCAGTTGAGAGACCTTGCTTGTAGGGTCGTTCAAATCACCGAAGAACCGCGCCTCCACGGGGCAGATGTTGACGCAGGCTGGCGTGGCCTCGCGATCAACCCCTGGCGTCAAGCCTCTTGCCAACCCCCTGTCTATCCTCTGGATGCAGAAGGAGCATTTCTCCACCACTCCTCGTGGACGTCTCTCTACTTCCGGCGTGCCCCAGGCAGGCACGTACCGGTTCTCCTCGGTGGGCTCTTTCCAGTTGAAGTAGCGCGCTCCGTAGGGACAGGCGACCTCACAATAGCGGCATCCGATGCATTTGTTATAGTCCATGACAATGATGCCATCTTCTCTGGCATAGGTAGCTCCCACCGGGCAGACTTCGACGCAGGGGGCGTGCTGACAGTGCAGGCAAGGTCTGGGCAGAAATACGTGGCCTCCCCGTAGCCCGCTTTCGGTAAGGACGAGGTTCCAGTAGATGTTCGGCGCTGTATCATTCACAGCCTTGCAGGCAAAGGTGCAATAATCGCAGCCAATGCACCTCCCCTGGTCTATGACCATAGCCCACCTCGGCTTTCTCCGCTGGGGAGCTTCCGCCTGGGGAAAGCTGGCCTCAGCTCGCTCATGGAAGAAAGGAGACCATGAAGCGAACCTGGCTAAGAGGGCCGAGGCCCCCAGTGCTCCCATCAGCTTAAGGAAATCTCTCCTGGCAAAGCGTGTCTTCTCCTTCACTTCTTAGCACCTCTCTTCTTAATTATCCAGGCTGCTCCAAACCCCAGTGGCAGGCCACCGACGATACCCACCGTCAACCCCATACCCAGATTGTTGGATGCTGATTCCTGCAATTGGGCAACCTGTCTTTGAAGAACCAACACTTGCTCTTGAAGAGTCTCTTGAACAGAGGCTTCAAGGTTCGGTTCGCGCTTGCTGTGAATCATGCCATGACAACCAGCACAGACCTCAGGGGCGATCTCAAAGGTGTGCCCTGTGCTCCTGAATTCAGTCCTTTCGAGCCCCGTATACATGTGACACCCGTTGCAGGTCAGGCCCTCAATGGAGTGGACCGATCCTTCATAGGCCTGATGGTGACAGGTTCCACACAACTCAGAGAGGTTCTCAGCCCGCAAGTCCAGAGAATGGCCTAAATGGCAGTTTGCACATTCCACATTTCCTCTGGCATGGCTGCTGACAAGCCATTCCTCATAGGTCGGAGAATGGACCCCGGTGTGGCAAGAGCCACACAGCTCAGCCTCTTCCTTGACCTCCATCACCGCCGGTGGGTGCCCCTCTTTGTAAGCTCCGTGACATGATTCACATGTTACCCCTTCAAAGACGAACTTAGTGGTGTTGGCATCATAACCGGTGGTGTGGCAGGCCAAGCAGTAGGCTTGTTTCCGGCTTTTCAGCCATTCCTCCTGAAACTTGGGGTCAACAGCAGCCTGGGCATGTAAGGTCCCTTTCCACTGCTCGTACTGCGCTGCATGGCAAGGCGCACAGTAATCAGGGCCCTGGTAGTCTGCGGGGGTCAACGATGCTTCATCCCTGGCCGAGGCGACTGTGGATACGCTTAGGTCCACTTTATGGCATAGTTGGCAGGACTCATTGGACCGGCCAGCATGGTCCTCAGGGTTTCTTGGTGCTCCTGCTCCCCCTTCGCTGTGACAGGCCTGACAATCAGTCTGATCTTCTGTAGAGTGAGGGATGGGCGGCACCGCCGGGGACTGGGCTTGAACCGGCCCGGCCAGCATGAGGAGGATGAGCCCTGCAACTACCATCAGTAGCCCAAGGGTAGAAGTCAGTTTCATTGAGAACCTCCTTAGCGGAACTGTTCAGTCTAAGGGCATCTGCGAAGAGATTGTCCCCTGTAAGGCACCGATCTGCGGCTGACGACGTTGGTTTACTATCAGGCAGCCTTTTTCCTTCGCTCGGTCTCCTCGTATCCGGCATCGGCTGTCCGGCCGGTGGAGAAAGTCTCCTCCCGACTGGCCGCCTGCTCGCGGGCGGTGTACCAGCGCTCGATCAGGTAGCCAGCAACAACGACCGCCAACACCGGTAGCCCTATGCGTGTGATCAGCATGAAAAGCATGATTACGATGTCTTGCATTGTTATCACCTCCTTGAGCTTTGGCTGCTAAGTACCTATCCGAAAACTAGCTGGGCTGGCTCCCACGCCCGCCCAGTGGGGGCATGGGAGCCCCCGCTGCTGGGTTTTCGGATAGGCTCTAAGTGCTTGCTCCAAAACTAGCCATTTTGCTAAGCACTCTTTCGCAACCTATACACATCACAAGTGAAACATTCATCCTTAAGAGGTTGACCGCTGACTTGCAGAGCCAGCCAACACGGTACCGGGGTTTGTTGGAAGGCCGGGCACGCTGCTCGCCTCGGCTCATGGTCCTTGATCTCCGAAGGAGGCCGGGGCAGGGTCGGTGTCTGAGCATCTTCATCGGGCAAAGGCACCACTGTTTCAGGCCGCTCAACCGTCCCTTTCTCTTCCCTCTCGACCCATCGCGAGATCAGGAGACCCACGCTTATGGTAATCAAAATCGGTACACCGATGCGGAGGGCAAACATAGCCAGGATAATCAGTACATCCTCAAGCATCTTTGCTGCCCTCCTTTCTGGATTAACTGCCCATCCTTTTCCTTCCATTATCACTGTAGCAGATTAGAGTTCATTTGTGAATCCTGTAATAATCCCAACTTTCACAAAAAAAGACCCCATCTGAGGATGGGGTCTTTTTCTCATAAAAGACAGTGCTTGGCCTTGGGACTATTCTACTCTCCCAGGTCAATGAGCCCTTTCTGGATGGCGTATTTCACTAATTCGACACGGCTGTGGAGGTTCAGCTTTCGGTAGATGTTCTCGCGATGTCGTTCCACAGTTTTGACACTTATGACCAGGAGGTCTGCTATCTCCTGATTGCGGCACCCGCGGGCGATGAGCTTCACGACTTGGCGCTGCCGTTTGGTGAGGCCATCGTAACTCTCCCTCTCCTTTCCACTCTCCACACGACGCAGGTAGTCACTTACCAGGGCCTTAGCCAACGGTGGATAGAGAAATACATCACCTCTGTGTACGACACGGATGGCGGAGACGAGCTCAGTGGGGGCCGCTTTCTTGGGCACATAGCCGGAGGCTCCGGCATTGAGCATCTCGAAGAAGTACTCTTCACCCTCGTGTATAGTCAGGGCCAGAACAGCCGTTTCAGGCTCAAGGGCCTTGATCTTCCGGGTAGCTTGGAAGCCATCCATGTCGGGCATGGTGATGTCCATTAAGACCACGTCGGGCCTCAGCTCCCGCACCATCTGGATAGCCTCCGTCCCTTTCCCGGCCTCGCCAACTATCTCCACATCTGGTTGAGCTTGCAGGAGCATACGAAGGCCAGCGCGGACGATGGCATGATCATCAACTAACAGCACCCGGATCTTTGACACCGATTACCCCCCGATAGGAATCTCCGCCACTAGTTTGGTCCCCATCCCAGGACTGGACTGTATGCTGAACTTCCCCCCCACCAAAGCTATCCTCTCCTTGATTCCCAGCAAACCCCATCCCCGTCGCTTTGTCTGGGGACCCAACACTTCATCGGGATTGAAACCAGCCCCATCATCCTCAACGGTGAGCGTAACCACCGAGGGACCAAAGTTCAGGCTGACCAGCACTTTCTGAGCCTTGGCATGGCGACCGACATTGGTGAGGCCCTCTTGCACAATGCGAAACACCACGATCTCGATCTGGGCCGGCAACCGCCGCCTATCACCGCTGATCTCCACCTGGACGTCCAGAGAGAAATTCTGTCCAAAACGCTTGGCGTAGGAACGCACCGCAGCTACCAGACCAAGATCATCGAGAAGGGAAGGACGTAGGTCGGAGATGAGCTGTCGCAACTCTTCCAGGGCCTGCACGCTGAGATCCCTCAGTTCCGCCAGTTGTGTTCTGGCCAGGTCCGGATCCAATAGTAGTGTCTCCTCCACACCCCTGAGTCCCACCCCCAGAGCGGTCAAGGCCTGACCGGTCTCGTCGTGGAGCTCCCGCCCAATCCTGCGGCGCTCCTCCTCCTGAGCCGAAACCGCTCTGTAAAGTAATTGGCCTCGTAGCTCATCCCTCAGTTTCACATCTTTATACAAGCGGGCATTCTCGATGGTCATCCCCAGTTGGCCAGCCAGGGCTTCTATCAAGGGAACATCTGAGGCTGCGAAAGAAGGAACGCCGTATGGGCCTCCAAGGACAAGGCTACCGACAATCCCGCTCTTGGAGATCACCGGAACCGCCACAGTGGTAGCCACTTTGTCGGAGGGGCCTTGCTTCGCAACCTCCCCTCCCTGCTCCACCACCAGAATCTCTGCTTTTTCCCCGACCAGTTTCCCATCTCCCCGGTGCCAAACGGTTTGGCCGATTTGGACCGCACGAATACCGACGCGCTGACTGAGATCGAAGTTTTCACTGTCTGCTGGATTGGGTCCGTAACCACAACTGGCCATAGGGGCCAAAGCACGCGCCTCTCCTTCGTAGAGAAGGATCATGCCACTTTGTACCGGCTCAAGCATCTGGACGATTTTGGTTATGGCCTCCTGGAGAAGGGCATCCAGGTCAAGGGTTGAGGCCAACATACGCGACATCTCAAAGAGAACCGATAGGTCCCGCGCCGCCGCGCGTAATTCCTCGTTCAACTGCTCTGTCTCCAGGCGCATTCTGCGCTGGATCTCAAAAGCCTCACGGCGAGCGGCTTCCAATCGCCGCGTACCCTCCAGCTCAAAGGCGCGTAGGGCGTGGATGACAAAGACGGCCATAAGGCCGGCCATGATGGCTCGGAAGAGCTGAACTGGCATGCCGGCCAGACGGACAAACAGGACATCGTTGATGATCGTGGAGGGAAAAAGGATGCTCTGCCGCGTGAAGAGCTGACCAACGACCCCGTACCAACTGAAAGCGATGGCGGTCAGGAGCAAATACCGACCGAAGCGGGGCATGCCTCTCTCCCGAAAGGCAAGCCACTCCAGAACCAGAGCCCAAGCAGCCAAAACAGCCCCTGGCATACCCAGGCTATAGCGAGCCCATACCTCGCTGGCAGCGATCAAATCAACGATCCCTGGATTGAGGAATAGGTGGATGCCTACCACACCACCCAGCCAAACCAGGCCCAGGATCGAAATCAGGCCATAGACCCGCCTCTGGGATTCTCCCTTGCCGTAGGTTAGCCGGGCGCCGAAGGCGATGAGGAGGAGGAATGATAGAGCCAGCAGGATTACACGCGCAGCCTCAGCAAGGGGGGGAAAGATTTGACCTGATGTCTGTTCGGCGATCTTCTGAAACATCTCCAGCCACTCGTGGGACCCGTGCAGGAGGCCAAACCAAGCCAATAGCCGTGTGGCCTGAGCAAAACGAAACTCAGAGCCCCGTCCCGATTCCAAGGCCACGGCTAGCCCCATGGCGAAGAAAGCCAGACCGTAGAAGAAATAGACGAATATGATATTTGCGGTCAGGAATTCAGATACGGCATCCATATCAACACAGTCACAGAAGGAGACTGTTACCACAACAAAGAAAGTGCCGATTGGCGCGATGCGATTTCAAGACTGATTATAGCTGATTCGGATGGGGTGTCAAAAGGGATGGCGATAATTGTGGTTTCAGGACTTTAGTCCCTAAAAGAAGGGACCTTTGGCAGGCTGGGTCGGGACCGTGGCCTCTATATTTTGCCTGCCAGTTACGGTATGCTGGGGGCAGATGATGAAAAAAATCGAAAAACAGATTGGGGGAGAGAAAAAATGCGAAGCAAATGGATGATCAAAGCAGGCAGTGTCATACTGATAACCATGCTGCTCTTGAGCGGACTGCTACCCTTCAGCGGCACAGTCGCCTACGCTCAGGGCCCCGAGGAGAAAGCAGAGCAGCCCGAAATCGCCGCTGCCCCGGCCCCTATCTACATCCCTGGCTACTACCAGACCAGCGAGTTCATGATCGGCCGTGTGGCTGTCGGCGTCATCTTGCCCGAAAGCGTCGGCATCAACGAGCCTTCCACCGAAAACTGGTCTCCCGATCGCCAGGCCAAGGTCCTCAGTGAAATCTCAGCCGCCCTCAAGTGGTGGACCGCCCGCTCCAATGGCCAGGTCCAGTTCATCCTCGACGTTCACAACAGCGTCCCCACCGGCTATGAGCCCATCAACCACCCCCAGGCCGAGGAGTCCCTCTGGATCAGCCAAACCATGAGAGCTCTCGGCCACCCCGGCACCAGCCACACCGAAATGGTCTACAGCTTCAACAACGCCCTCCGAAAGAAACTGAACGCCGACTGGGCCTTCACCATCTTCGTCGTTGACAGCCTCAACGACCCCGATGGCTTCTTCGCCGATAACGCCTACTATTCTTACACCTACATCGGTGGCCCCTTCATGGTCATGACCTTCGACAACGGCACCTACTCCATCGAGAACATGGATGCCCTGGCCAGCCATGAAATCGGCCACATCTTCTACGCCCTCGATCAGTACGAGGGTGCCCAGATCCCTTACACCACCACCAGCGGCTACCTCGACGCTCAGAACGGCAACACTATGTTCGGCCCCGCCCTCTCCAACGAGGAGAGCATCATGCGCGGCCAGACCGCCCCTTACCTCCACAGCGCCCTCGACTACTACGCCAGCGGCCAGGTCGGCTTCTGGGACCGTGACAACGACACCATTCCCGATGTCATTGACACCACCCCGGCCATCTCCATTAACTCCACCACCAACCCAACCTTCACCGGCTCTACTTATGACATCCCGTTCAACTCCCCTTCCCATGCCGATGTCACCATCAACACCATCGCTCAGGTAGAGTTCAGGGTTGACGGTGGAGCCTGGCAGCCAGCTTCAGCCAGCGACGGAGCCTTCGACTCCGCCACTGAGTACTTCTCCTTCACCCCCACCTTGACCGTGGGCAGCCACATCATAGAGGTCAGGGCCATCAACTCTGCGGGCAATGCCTCCTACGTCAAGCAGGGCCTCACCATCGAGGCAAGCTCCACCAGTCCTGACTCAGGAGGTTCCGGCTCAGCGGATAGCAGTGCAGACAGCGAGAAGGATTCTGGCACAGGGAAGTGCAAGAATGGAAAGTCGGCCAAGAAGAATCCTAACTGTGGTTAATCGTAGTTGCGGATGATTAAGAGCAGGGTTTGAAAGCAGGAAGATGAGGGGGGGGCAGCGGCTCCCCCAGTTTATTTTCCCCCATTCGCAGGGAAGCAGCCATGAGTCCACTGGAAAGGAAACACTTTGAGGATCTTGTGCGTCAACTCTTTGACCGGGATCTGAAGGCATACCGCCATTCCCTGCCCAAGGGACAACGGGAAAGCCTCTTCAGAGCCAGGCACGCCTTTTTGAAGGGAAGAGAGGAATTGACCACAAACGAGAGGATGGAGCTATGTGCTCTCCTGTTGGAACACAGAGGAACTATGTTGGAGCGGCAATATCAACTCAAAGAGGACATCAGGGCAGTGCTCAACAGCCGCTGTGTAGCCGAGGCCGATGCAAGAATAGCGATGCTCCTCAGAGAAAGAGAAGCCTTTGTCGGCACTGCCCTGGAGGGAGCCCTTGAGCTGCTGAAGCAGAAATATGGCGAGATGGCAGCCGAACTCCCTCTGGAGAAGCAATCTCTCTTTTCAGCAACCTAACAGGCGGCTGGGAGCCATCTCTCTCGAAAACACGTCACCTCAGCAGAAAGAGTCACGATCTCAACTCCTGTAGGACCATCTCCACAGCAGAGGGGATTGCTGCCTCCCCACAAGGGTGCATCCTTCGCCAAAGGTGCTCACATCCTCCACCTCAATGGCGAAGACAGTGATCTGATCAGGTATCCCTAACCCCAATCGCCAGACCTTAAAAGCAGCTTTCCGCTATGTACTGAGAGACCCGGGCCACAGTTGCCTCGAGTTTCTGCGACAATCCAGGGCTGACTACTTCCGGTATAGACTGCGGTTGGACAGTGATGAGCAGAATATCAAGCTGGCAGCACTTGTCACGTTACTGCTAAAATCTAATAGTCGAGCGCTATTTGTTACCGCCAAAATCTAATAGGTTGCTGGCAAGCACTTGACCACAACCGGTGGGGCCTGCAAGGTATTGGGAATACTACTGGTAGGGGGTAAGGCGACACTCCGTAGCTAGCAGGAGGTATTAGATTTTGGCTGTAACAACCCTATGAATTTTTGGCGGTAACGTGACAATAGAGAAGTGTATTGACTTGTGCCTCCATCTATGATATCATAAATATAAAGCGGCGTGTAGCAACATCGCAGCCCCCGTCCCAATCGTAGTCGACCGAGGAGGGTGGTGTGAAAGATTGACAGCCGACCCCTATCTGGGGAGCGATCCCGGTGGGTGGTCGGGTGTTTTGTTACCTGGGAGTGACAGCTTTCAGAAGAATGAGAGGGCAAAGATACCCAGGACGGCGATCCCTTCCCGGCGCTGGGAGGTGGAGGGAAGCGGCAATTATCTATCTGCGCCTGGTCGAAGGTGCAGCAGGTGTACTAGATGTAATAAATTTCCGCCTAATAGCCTAATTTGACAGTTAGCAAAATTGACCTCTGAGAGGTTAATTACATCCCAAATTTCTATGTTATCAAGCCTCAAATTACCCCTGAAGTGGGGATCCAGCCCATTCTGGCGAAGCCGACTTGACGATAAAACTGCATTTGAGGCCCCACTGGCTCATAACTGTCAAATTTCGGCTAATACACCAGAAAGGTGGTGTTATATGGACAAATGTCCATCTAAAACGCCAAATGGGGTTTTAGATGGGAAAACGTCCGCCTAACATGCCAAATTGGGCGATTAGGTGGAAAAACGTCCATCTAATACTTGTTGGCTTAGAAAGTTAAGGAGGGGTATTAATGAAGCGTATTCAAATATCGTTGTTTATTCTGATACTCATACTTGTCTTTGCTGGGTCCATTCATCGGACTTGTTATGCCCAATCACCATCCATATATTTCGATGATTCAAACCCTGATGTAATTGTTGTAGGGAACCAGAATTACTATGAGTTAGGTTTAAGCAAACAACACGGAGCCATCGCCTACATCATCGACAAGACCACTGGTCAGAGGGTTATGCCGGGTTCACAGGAGGGGACTGGGCCTGCTGGCCACCTACTGTGGATGGTCGAATTCACAAATGTGCCTGATCCAGCCGATCAATTCCAGTTTTCAGCCGTGTACTCTCCTGCGGGTCCGAATCAGTTCGACTACGTTTGGGAGGATGCCACGAACACATTGATCCTTCAGTACACCCCTGATCCGATGATGAGCCGCCAAGTTGAGGCTATGGTGACATTTGAAATTACAGAGGGACCCTACTTTGATATGCAACTCACCATCGACAACCGATGGGGTTATCCATTGATAATGGTTAACTTCCCAGTAGAACTAACCTTTGCCGCAAACGAGATCGAGGAAGTGCTGCTGCCGTATCTTCATCCAGGTATCGTACTGCAGTCCGGTTTCTTCACTGAGGGACGGTCATACCGGGCTAGGTATCCTGGGGATCTTCATGCAGACTATCTGGTCTTGCAGATGCAAGGAGGCAGCCTGGCCCTGTACGGCCTGCACCCCAGCGGTCCCGTGCGACCTGCAATGCTTCAGATCTCACCTCACCCTGAATTCACCGATACCACGGTGCTGACTCGCGAATTACCTGCATGGAAAGCCGATGGTGAGTTGTGGAGAGGTTCCCCAGTGCGGGTGAGGGTTTCGGGATCGTTCGTCGAAATCATACAGGCGTATCGGGCGGACAACGCCGTGGCGGCATACCCATCGGTGCAGCAGAAGTTGGGCGATAAGTTCGAGGCCGTGGCCCGGTCTCCCATGGGCTGGATCGGTGCCGGTATGACCGTCCCCCAGACTTTTGGTTCATGGCCCCAGTTGTTCGCACAACTTCCCGGGTCGACCCTCATCGCGCCCTTCTGGGATCCCATCGATCCCGACTTCCTACCACCCGATCCCCAATGGGGCACAACCGAGGACCTCCGGCAGGCGATCGAGGCGGCTCAGGAAATGGGGCATCTGGTGATGCCCATCAGCCAGGCGGTGTGGTGGAATGAGAGGTCGCCGACGGTCCAGGGGTTCTCAAGCTTGAGCCCTCCGCTGACCATCACCGACGTGGCTGTGCTGGACGAGAGTGGACAGCCGCAGCGTTACTGTTGGGGTCCGGATGCTTGCGGTTTCAATGTCTCTCCACACCCAGCTTATGTGAAACAGCGTTTGGACCAATATATCCAGGATATGACCCAAGTCCTTCCCAGCGACTTGATCTACCACGATGTGATCGGTGCTTTTCCATGGGAGTACGACTTCAACCCCAGCGCGCCCAGCCCGATGGATTTCTCCGAGGGTTGGCTCGAGCACGTCCGCACCTACAGCGATGTCCACATCGTCGTTGAATCCGGCTACGACCGCATCCTCGAGTATGCCATTGGGGGTATGGGCACTTTCATATATTTTGAAGGCGATGAACTTGGCAAAGAATGGTGGGGGGAGGGTAATTGGCGTTCATATGCTGCTGAACCGCTGCTGATGCATGACAAGAGCCTCCATTACCGAATCTGGGAGTGGCACCCCTCCAAATACGACCTCAGTGTGAATCTGGCCTTCGGTTACATGGACCGCTTCAATATCTGCGCTCCTCCTATGTGTCCCCCTGAGCATCGCCTGCCCAGTCCCTGGGTCAATGTGGTCACAGATTTCCAGGCGCACGTTTCCTCCCGCTACGTCGGTGCGCGGATGACTGGTTACGATGAGTTGCCCGATAATGTCACACTCAGCACCTTCGAAACTGATGATGAGACCATCAGCGTGCTCAAGAACTGGGATACAACGAATACATACACTGTAGATGAGTATACCTTGTCGTCGGATGGTGTGTTCGTCACAAGCTCGCTTGACAACCTGATCGCTGGCATATTCACCGCATATAACGGTGTGCCTCTTAGCGAGGGAGATCACTTCATCATCGAGCAACGTAATGCGGAGGACATTGTCGTTCGACATCCAATGGGACCCGATACAGACATCACATTAGACATGCTGCCAAATTGGAGTTCCTCAGATCCGATCAGTGTAATGGCATACGACCGTGATAACCGGTTGATTAAGACAATCACCCCAACAATATCTGATAGCAGTATCACCTTCCCATGCAATCAAAGGGTCAATGACACAGATGTAGCTTTCTATCAGGTGACCAGAATCGAGATCACCCCGACAGCAACACAGGTGGTTGTACAACCGACCGAAGAACCAACTGTAGAACCGACTGATGAAGAAAAAATAACCGAAGAGGTTGAGCCACGCAGACCATTTTGTCCGTCTATTGGTTTCTTACTTATGGTGAGCATGGCTGTGCTGGTGAACAAGCATTTAAAGAGAAACTAGAACTTTGGCAAACAGATCGGTGGCTGACGTGGAATAGGATTTGTAGTTCTACCAGATTGATTGTTCATTGATAAAAATGACCCTCAGGATAATAACCTGAGGGTCAATATATATCACCAGATATTGGTGGACTCTATCCACCACTGAGGATATCGCCAAGGATCTCACCACCAATCCGAGCTATGCCGCGATTTTTCTTCAGCCATGCAGCAACATTTAAATTGGGGAAAGGTTTACTTTGGCTGGTGTCTTCTTACCATCCCAGCCGGCAGAAAACGCAGACTGGTCGTCTCACGGTGGAAATTTTCGATGAGATGTGGGTCCACGTGAGAAGGTTGTTAGACACCCCTGAGTAGATTTTTCACACAATCTTTGTTGGTAGTCTCCCTTCTACGTGTTGGTAATAAAGGAGTAACAACAGTGGTCAGGATTTCCTCGACACTCCAGCGGTGGTCCCAGGCAAACAAAGAGGCTCGCCCAGGTTGACCAAAGCGAGCCCTTGTGCTATAGTCCCGTCCCGCACCGGGTGCTCGGTCCACCCTGTGCCACGGCCCGGGTGGTAGCCGCCACGCCGGGCCATCTACTTTGCCGCCCCAAAAACCAAAAGGCCGACCTCTCCCTGGCGTCTCGGCTGGGAAAATAGTCGACCCTCGTTCATCTCAGCTTCCCTCCAGCTGCGTCTATCACAACGACGTAAGCACCGAGGCATAATTATCCATTTACAAATATTATATAACTTTTCCCAGCTTTGTCAACCTATCACAACAACGCGGGCGGACGAAGCATCGGCTGGTGGGTCAAGGAAAGATATGGCCCCATGCGAGCCTACAAGCACACCTTTGCGTGGCCTTCGATCCTTGTCACCGGCTGGATAACAATCTGTTTCATTGGATTCTCCTTTCTTACCTTGCTGGCAGAGGCCTTAGTCGTCCAACAACGCCTATGAACCGGTTAAAGGTAGCCATCCTGTCCTCTATCTCCCTGGGGTCGAGCCCGATGCTCGAAAGCGCCCCCATCATGTCGACCATGGGATTGGCCCCCGCCCGGATCGGCCCAAAGCAGCCCCTACAGGTCATATAAGCCCCTACGCACCGGGGGATCTTCTCCGTCCCGCCGCAGCCAGATCTTGTGGCTGGGCCCTGGCACAGGTAGCCCTGTTCCATGAAGCAGCGCACCTCCTCCAGTGGTTGACCCGGGGCAAATTCGACCTTCTCCAAGGGCCTCTTCAGCTTGGCCACCGCCTTTTTCTCCCTCTTGGTGGGACACTCGTCGCAGACGCTCCTTTCGGCCAGGGTGAAGGGCTTCCCCTCCAGAAGGCAGGTCAAGGCTTCAGCCACTAGCTCAGGCGTTGTCGGACAGCCTGGCAACTGCACATCCACCTTGACGACCTCACTCACGGCATACACCCTATCCTTGAAGGGCGGGATGTCCATATTTGGGGTATCCCCCGGCTCGGTGCTCCTTGTTTCCCGGTAGACCTTGTCGAAGATCTCCTGCATCGTATACATGTTGCCCAGGGCGGGGATGCCGCCGAAGTTGGCACAGGAGCCCACAGCGATAAGCGTCTTGCACTTTTTGCGCATCTCCTCGGCTACCTGCTCATTCTCTTCGGTGCGTATGCCGCCGCTGATTATGCCCACCTCCGCTTCTGGGATTTCTAGCTCTGTTTTCTCTCCCGTTTGCCCATAATATTTATGGTCCATGATGACGGGCATATGGACAAACTCCAGCTTGGACAACAGGTCCAAAAGCGGCTCCCCGATGTCCAGAATAGTTACCTCGCAGCCGCCGCAGGTGGCCAGCCACTCCTCCGCTACTCGAACCATGACTTAAACCTCCTTTCAGATTGGTTGTCCCTCAACTACCACTTCTTTAACCACCCTCCGGGTGAATAAGAAGCACTGTCCGTTTTCCTCAACCAGCTCGACCTCAAAGCCGTCGCCTCTGTACTTTTGACCAACCTCCTGGGCTTCCTTTTGATCCTCGTAAACCCTTCCGTCCCACATGAACTTCTTGCCGCCAAACGTCCTTGCCAATTCCACCTGCTCTCCCCCTAGAAAGTTTTGAACGGGCTGGGGCCTAGGGCCTTGATCTGGGACACCATGTCGGTCACGACCTGAGCAAATCTGCTCGCCTCAGAGGCGGACACCCACTCCAGCCTGAACCTCTCCTCTTCGATACCGAAGTCCTCCATCATCAGCTTGATGGCATCGGCCCTCGCCTCGGCCTTTAGGTTGCCCTCCTGGTAGTGGCAGTCCCCGGGGTGGCAGCCGCAAATGAGCACCCCGTCGGCGCCTTTAGTCAAGGCATCCATAACCAGGTTCGGGTGCACCATGCCAGAGCACATAACCCTGATAATGCGTATGTTCGGCGGATATTGGATCCTGGAAACCCCGGCCAGGTCCGCCCCGGCATAGGAGCACCAGTTGCAACAGAAGGTTATGACCAACGGCTCGAAGGTTTCAGTGCTCATCTCGTCAATGCTGCCTCCACCATGGCTGATATCTGCTCCAGCCTGAAGTTGCGAACAAAGATTCCCTTCTTGGGACAGGTGGCCTGGCATACCCCGCAGCCACGGCACTTGGCGGGGTCCGACTCGACTGTCTTCTTCACGGCGCCTTCCTTCATGTACTCTATGAGGGTGATGGCATCGTAGGGGCAAGGCTCAATGCAGTAGGCACAGCCATCACAGTTCTCGTCCACCACCTGGGAGATTTTCGGCTCCAGCTCAATCTGGCGCTTGGAGAGGACCGTGGCCGCCCTGGCCGCTGCTGCGCTTGCCTGGACAATGCTTTCAGTCAGAGACTTAGGGGCATGGGCCAGGCCGCAGAGGAAGATGCCGTCGCTGGCGAAATCTACAGGCCGCAGCTTCATGTGGGCCTCCAGGAAGAATCCATCCTGGGTTAGAGGTATCTTGAGCTTCTGGGCCAGATCGCTATTGTCATCCCGAGGTACTATGCCAGCGGCTAGGACGACGGCATCACAGTTGATACTCAGCCTCATACCCAGCAGGCTATCGTCAACCGACACCGCCAGGTGTCCGTTAGCAGATGTCACTTCTGGCTCGTGGCCCTGCTCGAAGCGGATGAACCTCACCCCGGCTTCGCGCGCCTTGCGGTAGTATGCCTCGTTGAAGCCATAGGTGCGAACATCCCGGTGCAGGATGAACACATCTGCCTGTTGTTTTCCTTCTTTCATCTTCAGGGCATTCTTTACTGCCTGAGAACAGCACAGCCGGCTGCAATAGCCTTGTGGCTCCTCGCACGAGCCTACGCACTGGACCATAACAACTGAACCGGCTTTGAAGTCGCCGTTCGTCAGCTTCTCCTCCAGCTCGAGCTGGGTCATCACCCTCGGGTCTTGACCATACATATATTCCTGCGGCCTGTACTCTTGGGCACCGGTGGCCACGATGACAACCCCGTGCTCCACGCTATGAACCTTGCCGTTGGCTATAAACTCCGTCTTAAAGTTGCCTATTGACCCCTGGAAGTCTGAGATTTCTGCCTCGGTGTAAACCTGAACCTTGGGGTGTGTGGTCACCTTTTGGATCAGGGTATCCAGCCATTCCTGTGGATCATCGCCGTTCATGAGGAATTTCAGCCTTCGCACGTTGCCACCCAGGGTGAGGCTCTTTTCCAGCAGATAGGTTTCAAACCCCTGTTCCGCGAGGTCAAGGGCAGCCGTCATTCCAGCCATACCACCGCCAATGACCAGAGCCCTGGGAATGACGTCTACAAACTGAGGGTACAGAGGCTCCAGGAGCCTTGCCTTGGCCACGGCCATCCTTACCAGGTCCTTCGCCTTTTCCGTTGCCGCTTCTGGCTCGTGCATGTGCACCCAGGAGCACTGGTCGCGGATATTGGCCATCTCGAACAGGTAGGGGTTGAGCCCAGCTTCCCTTAAGGTATCCTGGAACAGGGGCTCGTGGGTTCTCGGGGTGCAGGAGGCCACGATAACCCGGTTCAGATCATGCTCCTGGATTTTTTGGGTGATGACCTGCTGGGTGTCCGTGGAACAAGTATACAGGTTGTCCTCGACGTAGCTGACGTTGGGCAATGTTCTAGCGTATTCAACCAGTTCTGAGATGTTCACTACCCCGGCTATGTTCCTGCCGCAATGGCAGATGAAAACGCCAATGCGTGGCTCCTGGCCCGACACATCCCTTTCCGGCGGGTATGTCTTCTCAGCAATGAGGCTCCCTCTCTCCTCGGCCAGAAAGCCCATCACCTTGGATGCAGCGGCAGAGGCCTCCATCACGCTCTCCGGTATATCCTTCGGCCCGGAGAATAAGCCCGCCACATAGACCCCCTGCCTGGAAGACTCGGTTGGCGAGAACTCCTTGGTGCTGGCGAAGCCGTGCTCGTTAAGGTCGATGCCAAAGACCCGAGCCAGTTCAGCCCCCTCCGGTATTGGCCTAAGCCCTACGGAGAGGACGACGAGGTCGAAATCTTCGGTGGCGATTTGGCCGCCTTCTTTCTGATATTGAATTAAGAGGTTTCTGGTTTGCGGCACTTCTTTAATAGATGAGGGGCGGCATCGGATGTATCGGATGCCGAGTTCCTTAGCGCGGTTATAGTAAGCCTCGAACCCCTTTCCGAAGGCCCGTAGGTCAATGTAAAAGATGGTACAGTCTGTATCGGGCTCGTGCTCTTTGACTATGATGGCCTCTTTGGTGGCATACATACAGCACACGGAGGAGCAGTAGTTGTGCTCAATCTCCCGCGAGCCCACGCACTGGATGAAGGCTACTTTCTTGGGGGTTTTTAGGTCGGAGGGGCGCAGCACCTTGCCCATATGCGGGCCGCTTGCCGAAAGCAATCGCTCAAACTGGAGGCTTGAGATGACGTTGGGGTACCTGCCATAGCCAAGCTCTTTCTTCGCCTCAGGGTCAACTATTTCGTAGCCAGCCGCGAGTATTACAGCGCCCACATCCAATTCCAACACTCGTTCCTGCATTTGATGGTCAATAGCCTCAGCTTTGCAGGCCTTCACGCATTGGAGACATTCAGCGCAAATGGAGCAACTCAGACATCTGTTCGCTTCGGAAACCGCCATCTCCTCGGTGAAGCCAAGTTCAATCTCCGAGAACGTGGTCTTCCTTTCGGACGCCGACAGCTTCGGCATGTTTTGCCTGGCTTCTTTCTTGACTTCTTCCCGTACCTGTGTAATTTTCGGCTCTTCTAGGCCACGACCCTCCCTGAGGTTTTCCCCCCTCAGGTATCTGTCAATGGATATGGCGGCTTCGTTGCCATGCTGTACAGCTTCCACCACGGAGGCTGGCCCGCTGACAATATCGCCGCCAGCGAAGATCCCGGGTATGCTTGTTTGGAGGGTTATCGGGTCGACCTTGATGAGGCGGCGCTCTTGTTCCAGTTGCTCAAAACCGCTTAGGTCTGACCTCTGGCCGATGGCGATTATTACAGTGTCACCCGGGATTGTCGGAGACGGGCTATCCTTGTCGAATTTGGGAGCGAATTTCCCGGAATCGTCGTAGACTGAAGTGCAAGCGATAGTTTCCAATCCCGTGACTCGCCCATTATCAATGACGATTTTCTTTGGGCCTAGACACGGATGTATCACTACGCCTTCTTCCTCAGCCTCTTCTATTTCCCAGTTATGTGCAGGCATTCTATCTTTGGATGCAAGATCTCGAGTCTCGAGACAAACAAGGTGAACCTCCTTAGCACCAAGTCGCAAGGCGGTCTTCGCGCAATCTATCCCGACATTGCCACCACCGATAATGATTGGGCTCTCTCCGAAATTTTCGACCTTCCCATTGCCTTTTGCCTCTCGCAGGAATGGTAAGCCGAAAAGGACACCTTGGGACTCCGCCCCCTCAACCGGCAGTTTAGCCGCGTCTTGCGCCCCTATCGCGACGAAGATAGCGTTGAACTGTCCTCTTAGCTCATCGAGCGTCACATCCTTTCCGACCTTGGTATTTACTCTCAATGTCACGCCGTGGGCAAGTATGCGGTTGATGTCGTATCTGGCTATGCTCTTGGGTATGCGGTAGTTGGGAATGCAGGCCGTCATCATGCCCCCCGGCTCGGCGGAGGCATCGATCACTGTCGTGGGGTAGCCCATCTCTACGAGTCTCAGCGCACAGGTAAGACCTGCCGGCCCCGCTCCTATGACCGCAACCTTTTCCCCCTTGGTTGGAGCTACTGGCTCCGGGGCTTCCTCACCGTTTTGCATCGCGTGGTCTATGGCAAACCTCTTCAGCCCGCGGATTGCGATGGCTTCGTCTACATCTTTTCTATTGCACTCCTCCTCGCACGGGTGGTGACAGACGCGGCCACATATCGCCGGGAACGGGTTCCTTTCCCTGATTATCGCAAGGGCCTCGCTGAACTTCTTCTGCGAGATAAGCTTGACGTATGCTTGTGCATTGACCCTTGCAGGACACGCAACTTTACATGGAGATTTCTCATCAAGCTTGTCAATGGTGAAAACATTCGGGATGGCCTGCGGGTATAGCCTATAGATGGCTTTCCTATTCGACAAGCCAAGGTTGAACTCGTCCTTTACTTCCACAGGGCATGCATTTTCGCATTCGCCACATCCCGTACATTTTTCCAGATCAACGAACCTTCTAAGGTTCCTGATCTTGACCTTAAAGTTTCCCGCTTCTCCAGTCACGTTCTCTACAGTTGAGTACGTCACGAGCTCGATATTGAGGTGCCTAGCGACATCGACTAGTCGTGGCGCCATGGTGCACATGGCGCAGTCGTTGGTGGGGAAGGTCTTGTCGAGCTGAGCCATGGTGCCGCCAATGGCAGGCTTCTTATCCACCAGATAGACCTTGATACCCGATCCGGCTAAATCCAGCGCCGCCTGCATCCCAGCAATGCCTCCGCCTACTACCAAAGCTGCGCCTACTTTTTTGTCATCAGACATCGCTGTCACCTGCTCAAAATTTTTTCAGCACCGACTAAGTGCTTTCCAAGCAATAACTCCTTTGACGACAGCCCAAAACTGATTCCCATCAACTCGGTGAAATAGAAGATCGGCAACTTGTAATCCGCGCCGTAATCTTTCTCGATTTCTTCCTGACGCGTATCTAGATTGGCATGACAGAGGGGGCAGGCAACGGCAATTGCGTCCGCGCCCACGGACTTGGCCCCCTCCAAAATCTCATGGCTCAGTTTCAACACAATGTCGGTTCTAGTCAGGGCGAAAGCGGCCCCGCAGCAATCGGTCTTGTAAGACCAATCCAAGGTGGCAATGCCCAGTGCCCTTAACACCCGATCCATGCTTTCCGGATACTCACAGGTGTCGAACTGGGCAACCTTTGGTGGTCGCGTTAGCAGACACCCGTAGTAGCAAACCACCTTCAAGCCAGCCAATTCTCGCTTCACAAGGCCAGAAATCTTGCCTAATTGAGACTCCTCAGAAAATATCTGGAGTGGATGATAAACCTTGATGTCATCGCTCCAGTTGCCTTCGATCACCTGCTCGATCTCTTCTCTCAGCCCAGGTTCATTCTCCACGTTGTGCAGAGCCGTTTTGAACCGGGAGAAACATGAGGCGCAGGGAACGACAACCTCCTGGAAGCCCCTCTTTTGCATCGTTGCCAGATTCCCAAGGGGGAGGGCCGAGCCAAGCAACCTGGAGACACTATGGGCTGGGGTTGAACCGCAGCAGAACCAATTCTTAATTTCCACTAGTTCGATACCCAGCCTGCTGCATACGGCACGGAACGAATGGTCGTATTCTTTCGCAGTAGAATGTAAGGAGCACCCCGGATAGTATGCGTACCTCATCTCTTTTCCCTGGCCTTGACTTCGGCAAATATCCTCCTCGCCGCCAGTGCCCCCCTGAAGCTGGGGAAGATATTCAACTTCCCCTTCCTCAGCATCCTCAGCCCCAGGCCTATATCCTTGGTAAACCTGCGGGTCAGGAGCTTCAGCATGGCGATCATGCCTAATTCATACGTGCGCCCAAAGAAGCCGACGTTTCTCAGAAAACTCCTGTAAAAGGTCAGAACCTCCGGTATCTTAGCCCTTATCTTTTTACGCTGGGCAATGATCCTTACCGCATCCATCACCCCCGCAAGGTCTACGTCCTGTGGGCAGCGGGTACTACAGGTTTGACAGGAGGCACAAAGCCACATCGTCTTGCTGTTCAGCACGAGGTCAATCAACCCCAATTGAATGGCATGGATTAGTTGAGTGGGTGTGTAGTCCATAGCGTAGGAAACAGGGCAACCACTGGCACACTTTGCACATTGAAAACACAAATTCACATCAACTCCACTTACGCTTCTAACCGCCTCACTGAAATCGGGAAATCCCAATGGTAATTTCGCGACCTGCTTCGCCATGTTCCCTTCCTGTGCAAACGACATCATATCGTGGCGTTTAACCTCATTTAGTCTGCTGAGTGACCGGGCCGTCTTTGCCGTTCACCTGGCCCTGGAGCCAGATGGACAGATTGATCCACAGCCCGATACCGGCCAGGACCAATGCCACGGCCACGGTGATCCAGAAGATTGTCAGGCGATCCATGCCTTACCTCCGGTGCGATAGAATTCTCAAGAAGATGATAACTGCTAGTCCGTCTGGAACTTCTTGGCATCCGCCTGAGCGATCAACCAGCAAGAATACTATGAATATCCTCTTATAGTTTACACCTCTTGGCTACACTTGTGTATAGGGCCGAGAACCCATTTTGAGGTGTAGGAGACCCCATTTGAAAACAAAAAAGACCTTAGCTTCATGCCAGGTCTTTTGATATCCCCTCAGTGAGCTCTATTATGATAGCTTCACTATTCTAGCTGAATGATTCCTTTTCGAATGGCATACTTAACCAGGTCAACCCGGTCGTGCATATCCAATTTCTCCATGATGTGGCTCCGGTGGGTTTGAACGGTCTTGACGCTCACCGACAGGATCTGAGCGATCTCCTTATTGGTATACCCTTCAGCGATCAGTTGCAGTACCTCACGCTCCCGGTCCGTCAGCCCATCGTAACTATCCTGCTCCCCTCCAGCCTCCACCCGGCGCAGGTAGTCTTCGACCAACATCTTGCTAATCGAGGGATAGAGAAAAGCCCCTCCTTGATTCACAGCCCGAATGGCCGAGACGAGTTCGCTGGCCGCTGCCCGCTTGATCACATAGCCGCTAGCCCCCGCAGCCAGGATTTGGCCCACGTATTCTTCACTGTCGTGCATGGTCAGCACCAGGACCGCAACCTCCGGATTCTCCTCCTTTATCTGGCGAGTTGCCTCCAGGCCACTTAGCCGAGGCATGGCGATATCCATCAAGACCACGTGGGGACGCAATTGGCGTGTTTTGAGCACCGCCTCGCGACCATCTGCCGCTTCGCCCACGACCTGGATGTCTGGCTGAGCCTCCAAAAGGACCCGGATACCGTCTCGCAGAATGGTATGGTCATCAACCAGCAGCACCCGTATTCTAGCCATCAACCTCCCCTTGACCATACGGAATGCTGACCCGCAGCCGCGTCCCCTGTCCCACCTTAGACTCAATGGTGAAGGTGCCACCCAGAAGGGCTGTCCTCTCCTCAATCCCAAACAACCCCAACCTCGTCTCCTTGTCACTCCTCTTCAACACCTCCTCCACGTTGAAACCCCGCCCATCATCCTCCACCATCAACGTCAGCTTCGCATCTTCCCGCCCTAACCGCACCTTCACGTTCCTCGCCTCCGCATGCTTCACCACGTTGTTCATCGCTTCCTGCGTGATGCGGAACAGCACCGTCTCCACCTGTGGCATAAGCCTCTCCACAAACCCCCTCGTCTCCAACTGCACCCTCACCCCCCTTTTCTCCAGATGGTTCTTCGCATACCACCTCAAGGCCGGCACCAATCCCAGGTCATCCAGCACCGTCGGCCGCAGGTCGAACACCAGCTTCCTGACGTCCCCCAACGTCCGCGTGGCCAATCCCCTCGTGGCCGCCAACTTCTCCTTCGCCCCCTTCAACCCCTGCGGTAGATTCTCCTCCAACACTTCCAGGTTGATGATCAACGTGGCCAGCGCCTGACTGGTCTCATCGTGCAGCTCCCGCGCTATCCGTTTCCGCTCCTCCTCCTGGGCATTGATCACCTGTCCCGACAGAAAGCGCAGTTGCCGCTGATGTGCTTCTATCGTCTCCGTGTGCGTCTGCAGTCGGTCGAGCATGGTGTTGAGGGCCACAGCCAGACGGGCCAGGTCCGGATCATCAATCCGATTCAGTGGCACCCGTACCTGCGTGTTCCCCCGATACACCTCTTCTACAGTCCCTTGCAGGGTGGACAGGGGGCGAAGGGCCGTCTTCAGCACCACGAAGTTGATGATAATGCTGAGGGTGACACCAACCAGGGCGAAGAAACCGATCAGAGCAAAGTTAGGCTGCTGCACAAAGATTTTGGTCAGCCAGGTGCCACCGATAGCTCCGACAATGATCAGGAGAGAGTTCGCGATCAGAATCTTGTAGAAAATGGGCACATTTAGCACCCGTGCCTTGACCCGGCTGAACAGACTGGCTTCGCACACGATATCCATCTACCCTTGCCTCCCCAAAGTGTCCTGAAGCTTTACCCAAGAAATTTACCACAGCTTGCTGCCGTTGTCAATGTCCTAGAGTCCCCCATGTTGGCCATCACGGAGCCAGCAGCATCCCCTATCTGGTCCCGCAGCCAGAA
>JBHIDP010000001.1:0-40171 GCA_046760185.1 Anaerolineae bacterium | reverse complement strand
CCCCCACCCTGATGCTGGTGACCCCCACCCCTGTAGTACCGACGGATACCCCTCAACCCGAACCTACGGTCACGCCAGAGGAGTCCCCCACCCCGGAAGCAACAGCCACCCCGACGCCACAACCTGAGCAGCCAACAGCTACACCGACCTTTTCGCTCCCTACGACGGGATTCCCTTATACAGTGAAAAAGGGTGATAACCTGTTCCGCATCGCCCTTCGTTTCAACACTACTGTGGCTGCCATCGCCAGCCTGAATGGTATTTCTGACCCCAGGCAGATCGTTACCGGGCAAACCCTTATTATCCCTGGCACCCCCAGCCAGATGACTTATGTGGTCAAGCCGGGGGACACTCTCTACTCCATCGCCAGGCGGCACGGTACGACCGTCCAAGCTATCGTTGACGCTAACAACATCACAGACCGTACGAAGATCTACACGGGGCAGAAGCTGATCATTCCCAGCACCGGAACTACACCGCCGACAACGACCAGAACCTACACGGTAAAGCCGGGGGACACTCTCTACTCCATTGCCAGGCGGCACGGTACGACCGTTCAGGCTATCGCTCAGGCCAACAATCTGCGCGACCCCACCTCTATATTCGTAGGCCAGGTTCTTCGCATCCCCTGACGGTGTCTGACTGTTCACTGGTGAAAAACACCCAACAGTTCTTCGGCTAGCTCCAGTCCCTGACCAGCCCAGCCATCTAGGCAACGCCAAGGTCAGGGATCTACGCTGGCCATTTTCATTTGTGTCTGGCTAAAATCTGTGGAGGAGTGGAGCCTTCAGGCGGATAAAACCGGCTGAAGCCTCGACTCCAACTTGTTTCGACCGCAGCATTTTCATTTGCGTCTGGCTAAAATCTGTGGAGGAGTGGAGCCTTCAGGCGGATAAAACCGGCTGAAGCCTCGACTCCAACTTGTTTCGACCGCAGCATTTTCATTTGCTCAGAAGCCCTATGAGAGACTGATTGGTTATGGAGGAGACTGTCTCAACGGAATACCCCTTTCGAGGCCGGTTGCTGAATTTGCGGATTGACACCGTTCGCCTGTCAAAGGGCCGTCTGATAGAGCGCGAGATCGTGGAACACCCGGGCGCAGTGGGTATGGTGGCCTTGGACGACGAGGAAAACGTAGTGCTGGTGCGTCAGTTCCGTAAAGCGGTAGAAGGGGAGTTGTGGGAGATCCCGGCCGGCACCAGAGAGCCGGGTGAGGAGGCAGAAGCCTGTGCGCAGCGCGAGCTGCGGGAGGAGACCGGATATGAGGGTGGAACCTTGCGCCCCCTCGTTGATTTCTATCCCAGTCCCGGATACTGCACCGAGAAGATACAGGTCTACCTGGTGACAGACCTGAGGCCAGGGAAAGCGGAGGCCGAAGAGGATGAAGTGATCAGGGTAGTTAAGGTGCCCCTGGCCCAGGCGGTCTCGATGATCAAAGTCGGGGAGATACGTGATGGCAAGAGTATAGTCGGCTTGCTCTCCATTTGGAGCCAAAAACAAGCCAACAACCTTCGACTTCGCTCTAGGAGAGAGGCTTGAGAGTCCCTATCCTTGACAGATCCAACATTGCACTGCGGGTGTCACTGTTATCCCTGGTAGTAGTCGTCACCGGTGGCCTCATATTTGCCTCAGGAGAAAGCGCTACACCCGAGGTTGTCTCAGCCCGAGAGCCCGACCTCAAACATTCCCGGCCAGCGGGACCTTTATCCCTTGCACCTAGCCTGGACCCCCACGCTCCCCTCCCAGACAGACAGGCTGCAACCCAGGCAACCCCTGGCCTGACAAAGCCGACTTTCACTCCAACCACGACCTGGACTCCAACCCCTCTTTTCACCCCTTCCCCCAGGCCGACCTCCACCCCGGCCGTCACCCAATCAGTGCCTTCCAGGCCAACATCTACCCCCACCTCGACCCCTTTACCGACACCAACCCCTTCCCCCAGCCCTACCTCCACCTACACCCCACGACCGACAGCCACCCCTGTACTGCAACCGACCCCCGATGGGGTTGTGCGAGAGGTTCGGGTGCCGATCCTCATGTACCACCATATCGCCGCCCCTCCACCAAGGGCTGGTGCCATCCGCCGTGACCTGTCAGTCACCCCTGTTGCCTTCGAGGCCCAACTCCGTTACCTGGTACGCGCTGGCTACCACCCTATCCTCCTGCGAGATCTGATAGCTCACTTGAATTTGGGCGCTCCTCTGCCTTCCAAACCGATCATCCTCACCTTCGACGACGGCTACAAGGACCAATACACCAACGCCTATCCCCTCCTCAAACGGTATGGCTTCGTGGGCACTTTCTTTATCGTTACCGGGTTTATAGGTCAGCAGGAATACCTCTCCTGGGAGGAGATCGAGGTCATGAGCGCGGAGGGGATGGAGATGGAGGCCCATGGTCACACCCACCCAGACCTGCGTGGGAGGCCTACCAGCTACATCGTCTGGCAGGTTCTAGGAGCCAAGGAGGCCTTAGAGGCTCGCACCGGCCAGCCAGTGCGGTTCTTCAGCTATCCATCGGGCAAGTACGACCAGCGCGTGATGAGGGTCCTGCACTCAGCGCACTATTGGGGTGCGGTCACGGTGAGGCAAGGCACCCGCCAATCGTCCCTCAGACCCTTCGAGTTACAGCGCATCCGCGTGCGCGGCAAGGACACCCTGGCCGACTTTGTCAGGAACCTCAACCTCTGGCTCTCCGATTGAAAATGCCCCACTCCCTGCCGTTGAGCTGAGTCAACGCCTGGAGCGGGGCACTGTTGTAGGTGAGCTTATTCTCCCCCTACTCTACCTTGATCTTCGTCGCTTTCTTCTTTGCGGGCTTCTCCTCTTCTAACCGCTCAATGGCCGTGTCGAAGAGGCTGCGCACTGCCAAAAGCGCCTCTTTGCCAGCGGCCCGGCAATGCCGCCGAAACTCCTCAGGCGGCAAAAATTGCTCACCGGCCGCCATCATTTCTTTCCATAGACCGGCCATGCCTTTGGCAAAGTGCTCGTCCCAGGTCAGTTCTACTTTCTCCTCTGGCATCTCCTCACCACCTTTCCTTCGCACATGAGGGGTCCATCACCCTCACTCACTCCAGATTCCACTACAAAAGTCCCATGGCCCTTTTCTCCCCAATGCAGATGATCGAGGTACCGACGGGCAAATCCACCCACTTCAAAAGGTTAGCCTCCATCCAGCCAACCCCGCTCAAGACGGCGTTTACCAACGGGGGAACCGGCTCCATCTCCACCTGATATTCATCCTGCTGAAGGTGGTGGGAAGCCAATTGAGGCTCGCGCCCGGTCCCTCGGCGAGAAAGGATCAGACCGATAGCCATGGGGAAGACGAAGAAGTTGTTGTAGGTCATCCGTCTGACCCCAAAGCCAACCTGCTTCAACTTGGCTGCCAACCCCCCGGCCGTATAGCGACGCAGGTGGGCATTTATGACGTCGTTGTAGCTCCACAGCCACTGGAAGGCCGGCACGGTAATGACCACCAACCTTCCCGGCTTCAGCACCCGATGACACTCCCGCAAGATACCCAGGTCATCCTCGTTGTGCTCGATCACATCCAGGACAGCCACCAGATCGAATGTGCCCTCCTCGAAAGGAATCTCCTTGGCGGCATCGGCCAGTTGGGCATCGTACCCCCGCTGGCGCGCCACGGCCAGGGGCCGAGGGTCCATCTCGATCCCTTTGACCTCTCCGTAGCGGCTCAGGTGATGGATCATGTTGCCCGCCCCACAGCCGACATCCAGGATACGCAGGTCGTCGTCGGGAACACAGCGATCAAGCATTCCCAGCAAGGCTCGCGTGCGGCTGGCAAACCACCAATGTCGGTCTTCCTCGATCTGGTCGGGGGTCAGGGTATGTGTTTGGGATCGGGTCATGATCAGCTTCTCTCCCACCAGATGGTCATGGCGCAGGCTCTTCATTTCCTCCAGGGTCGCTGTTTTTTCCGCTGTCGCCTTCTCTTCAATCCCCTCTGATCAGGCCCTTTCCTCAGACCGTATTTCGTTGATCAACCTCTCACAGGTTGCAAAGGTTCGCTCTGCTTTCGCCAGGGCTTCGACGGCTTGGCTTTCTCCGTAGAGTTCGTCAGGGGTAATCCCTGACACCTCATCGCCGTACATGCTTGGCTCGCGATCCTTCCTCAGTTCAGATGAGAAACTGGCTAAGAGATCCACCTCTGTGGCAAACCAATCGGGAAACCTGGCCCGGTTGTATTCTCTGTCCTCGTCGCTGAATACCACATCTGTCTCTTCGAGGTATTCTGCGATCAGTTCCAGCGCCTCCCCCCGGCTGAAGGGCTTCAGCACGATGTTGGCGAAGATGTTGAAGAAGGGAGAGCTGCTGCTCTCCTCAGAGTGGGAGTACTCGATCAACTGGCGGCGGCTGGAGGTGAGCAGAGTCAAGTTGTAGCGGCTGGCCAGATCGCGCAGGCCACCGTAGAAATCGGCGTCGAAGTTGGGGTTGCGGACAACGTCCTCAAATTCGTCGAAGACCAACACGACCTTAAGCCCCTTGCGGGTGATGGCGTCGAAAAGGCGGCGCAAGGCCAGGAAGTCCGGCCCATCTTGCGCTTGAAAGGCCGTGATCTGAGACCGCAACGCTTCGTCTTTGACTTTCGGCAGCAATTCTTCCAGTACCCATTGCCAGAATTGGGCGGGGGTGATGGTGCTCAGCCCACCAAAGCTCAGATAGACAAAGGTGAACTCAGGGCCGAAGCCGTACCGCTGCTGCACCTCCGGCACCAGGAAGTGGCGAAGGAGTGAAGTCTTACCGATGCGCCGTTCGCCGACCACGGAACTGCTGCCGAAGCCCACACCTTGCAGCCGGCTGGCGATCAGCTCGATCTCCCGCCGCCGGCCGTGGAAGTGGGCCGGGTCAGGGAGAGCTGTCAAGCCTGTTCCTGTTATCTGTGCCTCGGTCAGCACCCAATCTGCTACCGGATCTGCCTGGATGAGGAGGAGGTCAAAACGATTGCTCCCACCTCCCAGAAAAGCTACGGCCTTCCACTGATCGCCCATGATCTCGACCCGTGATTGAGGGTAGAAACGAAAGGCCCCTTGGGGCAACACCACAAGCCGTAGCGTGTTGCTTCCCAACTGCGAACAAGTGGTCATCCTGGTTCAGTACCACTCCAAGAAGGCGGTTTGAGCTGTCCCTGCCAACCCATTGTACACGGCTGTGACATCAATTATGACAATATAACCGCGTGTGTAACTGCTCACTGGGAAGTCAAAGATTGCTGTGCCGTTCCTGTCGGTGGAAACTGGCCCAAGGGAGCGATCCCCGCCAAAGAAATGAATCACCACCTACACCTGAGCACCTTCCACTGCCTGCTCCTCTTCATCGGTCACGCGCACATAGACCCTCTGCGTCTCCGTGTCCTCAGTGCTGATGCGGTACTTCACTGAGGCGGTCACCAAGAGCTTTTCCGGCAGGGGGAGAGTTACGGCAGGTGTAGGTGTAGGGCTTTCTGATCCAGACAGCAAGAGAACGGCTATCAGCATCGCTACGAAGCCAACAGCTACTATCGTCAGAGCCGCCCAACGCGGTCGTGCGCTCGGTACTTCACCCGGAGGTCGGCGCAACCGCCGCTCAGCCTCGGCTATCTTAGACGCTACGTCCGGGAAGGCGGCAGCTTGCGCACCATCCAGTTGTCGGAAATGATCCAGGGCTTGCTGCCATTGCCGGGCCTTGAAGTATCGCAGGCCCAGTTGGTAATGCAGTTCCATTGCAGCGCTGGCAGCGACGGCATTGTCCGGTTCCAGTTTCAGTGCTTGCCGGTAGGCCTTCAATGCCCGGTTCAGTTCCTCTTGTTGGTAATGAAGATGGCCGAGGGCATTGAAGGCCTCGACGCAACTGGGGTCCACAGCCAATACTTGTTCATAGCCCCTCAACGCCGCCTGCTGCTTCCCCTGCTCTTCATAAGCTGCCGCCAACCCCAACTCTTCCAGCAGACTTTCCAGACGTTGCGTTTGTCCCACCCATCGCTGGAACAAATCTACAGCAAAGCGATAGTTGAAGCCTTCCTCGATTAACAGAACATCGCGAGTGACCAGGCCGCCCAGAGCCCGGTTCAAGTCCCGCTGGCCGATACGCGCCCGGTAGCGAGCCAGGACGTTGGCCAGGGTAGAGGGAGGGGCCGTCCGCTGCCTGGCGGTGGCGATGGACATGGCGGCCAGCACGACCTTCTCCTCATCCGTGGTCTCGTCCCACATCACGTGAAGTTGAGGCTCAGACGCCTCGATTGTCTCGGCCAGCAACGAAGCTGCTTCCACGTCTGCGACAGTGATCGGACCTGCCTTCGTCCAATAGCGGCTCACCAGGTGGTGGCAGTAGAGCTGGGTGAAATAGGGGTGGCCGAAGGTGGCCTGGTAGATCGCTTCCACTGCTGCATAATCGTAGGTCATCACCCCGTCCACCGGTTCGGTGATCAGCCGCCGTGTCTCCTCTTTCTCTAGGAAGCTGATCTTCCTGTAGAGAGTGTTACGGAAGATGGACCAGAGGCGAGGGTCCATTTCCTCCAGCTTGCGGGAGCCGGCAAAGATGAAACCCAGGTTCTCCCGATCCTGCATCAGGTAGCGGAGGTAGGGGAAGAACTCTTCTTCTAGCTTCCCGGCCTTCACCTTGTCCTCTAACACCTCGTATTCGTCCACCATCAGCAGCAGACAGCGACCACCGATGGCCTCGATGACCCCGTCCAAGAAATCTCGCTTGAAGAAGCCGCCGGGGTCCGGGCTGAATTGCTCTCGGGCCGGGTCAGGAAGGTCAACGGAGTGGGAGATCTCAGTGGCCAAGTCGTGGAGCAGGCCCTTCATCCCCGGCTGGGTCAGCCCTTGGAGGTTGATGTACACCGGGACGTATCGGTCTCCCAGCAACTGGCGATTGATGATCTGGTAAAGGACCGAGGTCTTGCCTGTGCGCTTCTGGCCATAGAGCACCAGCAGGTTGTCCTGGTAGCGCCCAGCCAGGTGCTCTTGGATGTGGTGGAAGATATCCTCCCGCCCGTAGAACATCTCAGGGGTTTTGAGAGGGTTTCCCACTATGTAGGGGTTAACGAAACGATCCGAGGCTACAGTTGTCACCTCCCCATTATTATTGTACCCCATCCTAAAGGAAAAGCCAAACGCCTGCGTTGATTGGTTGGCGTCAATACGCACACGCGCTTCTCAATTCAGCAGCTCCTGAGCCACGGCCAGCACCTGGTCAACCGTGATCAACCGCACACAGGGGTGTTCATCCAGTTCCTCAGCAGTGTAGTCCAAACGATTGCAGGGGATGCAATCCAACCGGGAAAGGAGAACACGGTGCCGCGATGGATCACCCCAAGGGCCAAAGGCCTGATGGTCCACCGGCCCATAGAGGTGCACGGTGGGCACACCCATAGCCACGGCCAGGTGCAACGGACCACAGTCAGGGCCGAGCACCAGACGGGAACGAGCCATGATAGCCGCTAACTGGCCCAGACTGGTGTCACCGGCCGCCACAATGGGGGGGAGCTTCATCTGAGCAGCTATCGCTCCAGCCAGTTCCGCTTCTCCCCTGGCGCCGGTGATGATGATTTTGACCCCCCGCCTTTGAGCTAAAGTGTCAGCCACCTGGGCCCAGGCCTCGTTCCGCCATAACTTGACCGGAGCACCAGCTCCCGGATGGATACAAATGAGAGGGTCCCCACTCACGATACCTCGCTCAGCCAGATAGGCAGCAGCAAACTCCCTGTCCTCGGCTGAGGGGTTGAATTCTAACCTGTATCGGGAAAATGGGAGCTGATCATCCCGGCTCAACCGCTGACCGGCATAAATTATCCTGTCTCCACCGATTGCCCCTACCAGGCGAAGATTTTGTTCCACCTCATGGTGGCCGTACGTGTAGGGCACAGCCCTGGTCAAAAAAGGCCGTACTTCGGCAACGTCATACCCGACCCTGGCCGGGATGCCAGCGAGATAAGCCAGCAGGGCCCCCCACCAATGGTCAAAGCGGAGGAGGATGGCCAGATCAAACCTCCTCTCTTTCAAAATCTTCGCCTGCTTCCAGAGGAGGAGGTAGGGTTCAAGGAAGCTCTTCTTCGCCCCTCTGCTGAACCCGGGAAAGGGACAGACCGCGATTTGGTCAACGTCGGGGTTGTTGGCCATAACCGGCACACCCCAGGGACCAACCAGATAGGTGATGTGCGCTTCTGGAAAGGTTTCTCGCAAAACCTTCAGCGCCGGGGTGGTGAAAAGAAGGTCACCCAGGTGATCTGGACGGATGAGAAGGATGGAATGGAGGACCGCAGAAGTCAACGTCGCGGTCACGTGGGAGGCTTGAATCCCCCCACGTAAGAGAGAACCTTCCCCTGGCTGCCTGTCCTGGCGGTCAGGCCAGGGAAGCCAGAGGCCACGTGACCGCGCGTTGGTGGAACTTGGAACCAGAGGAGCGGTCAGGGCCGCGAAGAGGTGAAGGAGAAACAAGCGAACCCATTGGCGCAGGGTTCTATCAGGTCTCACTCTCCTCACCCTGGCTCCTGTGGTCATCTCCAACCATCCTCGCTTCATTCAGGCTTAGGCGTTCAGGTAGTCTGGTGAAATGGGCAGGTCTGAACGCTTACATTCAGGTTACCTTCCAGCCCTGGCTTCCTCATAGACCTTCTCCAGCCCAGGCACGATCACCCGCCAGTCATAGTGGGTCTCGGCCAGCAAACGTGCATTCCGGCCCAACTCCTTTCGGCGACCGACATCGCTCAAAAGGGCCACCACCTGACGGGCAAAGTCTGGAGGGGTGTCGGCCAGAACAGCCTCCCGGCCGGGGCACAGGCTGATCCCCTCACACCCCAGGGAGGTGGAGACGATAGCCTGGCCCATGGCCATAGCTTGCAGGACCTTGAGACGGGTGCCACTCCCCATACGCAGCGGCACCACATAGACCCCCGCCCCGGCAATATAGGGGCGAACGTCATCCACACGGCCGGTGAGGGTGACATGCGGCTGATCGGCCAGATGGCTCAAACGGCTGTGAGGCTGTTGTCCCACAACGTAGAAGTGCACCTCGGGTATCTGCTCGATGATAAAGGGCAATATCTCCTGGCAGAACCACAGCACAGCGTCCACGTTGGGGCGAAAGTCCATCTTCCCGGTAAAGACCAGGGACTTGGAAGTCGGCAACTGGGATCGGGGCCGGTAGTGCTCCGTGTCTACACCGTTCGGCACAACGGCTACTTCCAGGTCCGGCACCAACTGCTCAATAGCTCGGGCATCGGCTTCCGAGACGGCCACCACCCGATCAGCGTGCCGACAGACCCACCGCTCGTAGCGTGCCAACTTGTGCCACTGGACAAAGGAGTAGAAGGCCGCCATCCAACGGGTGGGCTGGCGGACATCGCTTTGAAAGGCTGTCCGTTGCAGGACATACTCGGCATTGTGGTCATCAAAGACAGCTAATGGCCGATGGCTGATAGCTGATGGCTGATGGCCTATAGCCGATGGCTTATGGCTATTTACCATCAGCCACAAGCCATACTGAGCCATCTCGATCCCCTCCACCTGGACCACGTCCAAGGCCTGTTCTCTAAGAGTATGGCCTAAACGGGTGTGAAATTCCTGGGAGGGAAGGCGCAGGGCCATGTCTGGTTGGGGGGAGAACAAAAGGGATAGGAAACGATGGAGAGGCGATCGTCTGGGAGCTGGTACGGCGGTGAAGGTTCGACACAGTTGCTTCAGAGGCGAGGCCCGGGCCAGATCGTCCCCTGGTTGGATGAAGGAGAGAAGGTGCACCTCATGCCGTTCAGCCAGGCTCCTGATCAGGTTATAGTTTCTGAGGCTGGTCCCCTGATAGGGAGGATAGGGCAGTTGGGGGGTGAGAAAGAGGATTCTCATGACTCGCTTCCCAGGCGGTGGTAGATGGTCATAGTCTGGCGCGCCGCTTTGGTCCACGAGAAGAGTTTGGCTCGCTTGAGACCCTTTTCCCTCAGCTCGGCCCTCAGGTCCTGGTCGGTCAGGACCCGCCAGATAGCCACCGTGAACCCTTCCACATCCTCCGACTCCACCAGAAGGCTGGCATCACCCACCACCTCCGGCAGGGCCGAGACGTTGGAGACAACCGTGGGGGTGCCACAGGCCATGGCTTCCAGGGGAGGGAGTCCAAACCCTTCGTAGCGGGAGGGATGAACCAGAACCTGGGCTGCGTTGTAGAGGAGGGGCAGATCCTCCACCGGCACCCGGTCCAGGAACAGCACGCCATCCGTCAACCTCAGCTCTTTGACCAGCTTGAAAACCTCGCTGAAGAGCCAACCCTTGCGGCCGGCAACCACCAGTTGCACCTCCATCTTGTACTCGTCAAGAAGCTTACGGTAAGCACGCAACAGGGTGGGCAGATTCTTGCGGGGTTCGATGGTGCTGACGAAGAGGATAAAATCCCGATTGATCTGATATTTGGTTCTTACCCTCTCCAGGGCCTTTGGGTTGTCAATAGAATGGTAGATAGGATTGGCAGCCTCATGAATGACCGTGATCTTCTTCTCCGAAACCCCCAGGAGGTGGATGGTATCCTGTTTGGTACTCTCAGAGACGGCAATGATGTGATCGGTGTGACGGACAGCCTTATCAATCTGGCTGTAGTAGCGTGCGCTCTCTTTGGTGAGGAAATGGGGGTAGAGGAGGAAAGCCAGATCATGGATGGTGATCACCGACTTACAGTTGCGTCTGAAAGGAGGGATGAAGTCGGGACTGTGCAGGACATCCAGCCCCAAGGGCACTATCTCCACCGGGAGGGCCAATTGCTCCAGGCGGTGATGGCTCGGAGTCCAAAGGGATTTCACCTTGAAGTTGGGCTGGTCAACGATGACCGTCCTGTCCTTGCGGCTTTGCAAGAGGATGAACTCATCTTCCTGTTCCAACTGGGCCAACCCTTCGGTCAGGCGCAGGATATACTGGCCGATCCCTGCCTGACTATAGTATACCAAGCGGGCATCAATACCGATTCGCATCCATCTCCATCCTGGTGAACATCAACCAACCCATGGTCATTATAGCTGTCCCCCATCGGGCTGTCAAAAATGGTGCCCTTCCCCCTTTTCAGGCCAGAGGGCACATGGTATAATGAGGCCAGGAGGTGTGACATGAAGACGGTAGTCATAGATGGAAATAGTTTGACTGTCGAGGATGTGATAACTGTGGCAGCCGGCAGCGAGGCCAGAGTTGAGATCAGCCCCGAAGCAAGAGAGAAGATTGAGAGGGCTCGTCAGGCTGTGGAGAATCTAGTAAGCCGAGGGGAGATCGCTTATGGGATAACCACCGGCTTTGGCCGTTTCATGGATGTCACCATTCCCCTGGACCAGGTGCGCCAGTTGCAACGTAACATCCTCATGAGCCATGCCGTAGGGGTGGGTCGTCCCGCAGACGAAGCCACTGTGCGAGCGACCATGCTTATCCGGGCCAACACCCTAGCCAAGGGGTACTCAGGCGTGCGCATGGAAACAATAGAGACCCTGTTAGGAATGATCAACCAGAGGGTGCATCCTGTCATCCCGGTTCAAGGCTCCGTGGGGGCCAGTGGTGACCTGGCCCCTCTGGCCCACATGTCCCTGGTTCTTACCGGCCAGGGGGAAGCTATCTACCGAGGGGAACGTCTGGCCGGGGGGGAGGCCATGGCCCGAGCGGGGTTAAAATCCCTGGTCTTAGAGGCCAAGGAGGGGGTGGCGTTGACCAACGGTACGGCCTTCATGACCGCCATCGGAACTCTGACCCTGCTGGCAGCCGAGAACGCCAGCCGGGTGGCCGATATCGCTGGCTGCTTGAGCCTTGAGGCCCTGCAAGGGACGACCGAAGCCTTCGATCCCCGCCTACATGCTCTACGCCCATACCCCCATCAAGTGGAGTGTGCCGCCTACCTCCGCCGTCTGCTTGAAGGGAGCCAGTTCACCCGGAGACGTGATCCTCAGCGGGTCCATGATGCCTACACCTTACGCTGCATCCCCCAGGTTCACGGCGCGGTCCGCAGTGCCATCACCCACGCCCGATCGGTCATCGAGATCGAGCTGAACTCGGCCAGTGACAACCCCTTGATCTTCTGGGAAGATGGGCAGCCGCTTGTCCTTTCCGGCGGCAACTTTCACGGTGAACCGATAGCTTTGAGCATGGACTACCTGGCCCTGGCCCTGACAGAACTGGGTAACATCTCAGAGCGTCGGCTGGCCCGTCTCATTGACCAGGACCTTAACAACGGTCTCCTGCCCCCCTTCCTGACCAAACAGGGCGGTCTCAATTCCGGCTTCATGTTAGCTCAATACACAGCCGCCGCCCTGGCCAGCGAAAACAAGGTGTTGGTTCACCCGGCCAGTGCCGACACCATCCCTACCTCCGGTAACCAGGAGGATCATGTCAGCATGGGCCCTATCGCCGCCCGTCAGGCCCGTCACATCCTGGACAATGTGGAGTGCATCCTGGCCATCGAACTGTTGGCCGCCGCCCAGGCCATTGACTTCCGCCGCGAGCAGGCCGGGCAACCACTAGCCTTGGGCAGAGGCACCGGCCCGGTCTACGACCTCATCCGCCAAAAGGTCCCCTTCCTGGAACGGGACATCCTCATGTATCCCTATATCGGGGCGGTGCGGAGGTTGGTGGTGCAAGGTGATCTCGTGCAGGCGGCTGAGCAGACCATAAGAGAACCTTCACAACCCTCGCGAGCGCAGGATGGAGAAGAGGAGCCAGGCTCCAAGTAGGCCGGCTAGGAAGAAACTGATGTGAGCTATAGGCAGGCTCCACCCCAGGAAGGGGAGGTACCAGATGCTGGTCCCTCCCTGAATGATCAGAGCAGAGCCGATGATGGCCGCCGCTACAATCAGGCTGAAAGCCAGGCGGTTGGCCACCACGTCCAACCTGGCCATAAACTGCTCAAGCTGGGTGAGCTCCACGTTAACCCCGGCCTCCCCCTGCTGAATCTGATCGAAGAGGGAATCCAGGCGGGTTGGCAGCCGCTGAGCCAACTGATTGAACTCCCATATTGACCGCAATAGGTCGCGGCCAACGCGGAGCGGAGACAACCTTTCTAACATCAACTGTTCAGCGAAAGGCCTGGCTGCCTCCACCAGCATGAAATCAGGGTCCAGGCGACGGGCCACCCCCTCCAAGACTATCAGGCTCCGACCCAACAGGGCAAGGTCCGAAGGCATGTGCAGGCGATGGCGAAAGGCCAGTCTGAAGACCTCCTCCAGGATTTCCCCGACCTTTATCTGTTCCAGGGCCAGACCGTAGTAGCTAACGAGAAAGCGGTGGACATCCCTTCTCAGAGCTTCCTCATCTACCCCCCGGCCGGGCCTACCCATGCGCAACAGGCTTTGAGTGGTACCCTCGACATCCTCGTTGATCAGGCCCAGGAAGAGATCAACCAGAGCTCCCTTCATGCCACTGGTCAGATATCCTACCATGCCAAAATCAACCAACCCTATCCTCTCGCCGTCCAGGACGAAGATATTGGCTGGATGGGGGTCGGCGTGGAAGAAACCATCAACGAAGATTTGCTTGAGGTAGATGGTCGTCCCGATCTCGGCCAGGGTCGAGAAATCGTACCCCTCCTCCTTCAGGCGGGCCAAGTTGTTGAGCTTGATGCCGGACAGCTCCTCAAGAGTCAGGACGCGATGAGTGCTCAAAGACCAGTAGACCTTGGGAATGACCACTCGCCGATCATCGGCAAAATTGCGTCGGAAACGATCGGCGTTACGCCCTTCAATGACATAGTCCAGCTCGTTCCGCAGAGCGTAGCTGAACTCCTCCACGATCTCAACCAGGTTGTAGTCCCGAAGCAGTTCCGAGCGACCCTCCAGGAAGCGCGCCTGCCGCATAATGATGTCCAGGTCCGCCTCCACAACCGCCTCGATCCCTGGACGTTGCACTTTCACGATTACCTCCTGGCCATCAAGGAGCGTGGCCCGATGGGCCTGACCGATGGAGGCAGCGGCCATGGGCTCAGGCTGGAAAGTGGCGAACAGTTCCTCAACCGGGGCTCCCAATTCCTGCCCTATCAGGGTCTTGACCTCGGTCAAAGGAATCGGTGGAGCAGCATCCAGCAGTTTGCTCAGTTCATCAATGTACTCCATGGGGAGGAGGTCGGGTCTGGTGCTGACCAGTTGCCCTAGCTTGATGAAGGTCGGTCCCAGCTCCTCAATGGTGTGACGGATGCGCTGGGGCACGGACAGTCTGTCCACCAGCCGCCCGACTCCGACCACCCTTCCTCGCCAGGTGGGCAGGAAGCGAGTCAGCTCAAACTGCTCCACCAGGAAACCCAGCCCGTTCTTGATCAACACCTCGGCTATCTGGCGTGCCCGGGCGATCTCCTGGTATTGTTGTTGGAAAGGAAAGCGAAAGGGCATAGTAGTGCCTTTCTAAGGCAGGGTTACTTCCTCACGGTATTCAGCCAGCGTGGTGCCATCCTCGCCCAGGACCAGTATGGAAAGCTCACCTGTTTTTGATCCGCCACCGGGCAGGGAGATGCTTTCCCGAAAAGGAGACTCCGGACCGAGGACAGCCTTCGTGCGCCACAGCTCCTGTCCCTCCCAGAGAAGCACTACGGTGCCCCTGTGGGACAGCGGGGCGGCCACCCCCACGAAGACGGTTCCCTTTTCGACAGAGAGGTTCAGAGCTGCCACCTGGCTGGCAAAGTCCAGCCCCTCGATGCCCCAGAACGGATACCAGCGCTCCTGCCACTCCACTGAGCTGTTGGCCGCCAAAGTAAAGTCGTCCTCAGGCCAGAAGGTCCGTGGCAGACCGCCCCACAGCTCGAAGTACTGGGAGCCGTCGTCGGTGTAGTGAGCGCGATCGCCAAACTCCGGCCCGAAGGCAAAGAGCTTTACTCCCGGCACACGCTCCACAGGGAAGATGCGTGCAATGCCCAGGCCCGTGTCGTGGTTGTAGGCCGCGGCGAAGTTTGCGGTCGGCTGTTGGACGAAGAGCCCTATCCAGTTGCGCCAATTGGAGTAGCGGGACAGGTCACGCCCTTTGTAGAGAGGCCAGGGGATGGATTCCCCACCTGCGGGCAATTCAGGGTCCCCGCTGCTGTGGACCACCACCCGGTCGGCAGGCAGGATAAACTCCGTATGCGGGGAGATGGTTCTGGAACCCAAAGTCAGCATGGCGTTGAGCCAGAACTGAAAGGAGAGTGGCTGATCTGTCGGATTCTCCAGGCGAGGTTCAACGGTGAAGTACCCCTTGTCACGCTCCAGGGTTATAGCTATGCCAGCCTGAAGCCGATGGTCGGCCTGACTATCCCACAGGGTCACCGTTGCCCCCTCAGACGTTCCCTCTATCGAGTACTGCCAGGGTACACCCCACTGATAGCCATGCTCCCGGACGGGGAAGGCCCACTCCATCCCTCCTGCGGCAAGCCACCAGTTATCCCCTGCTGGCCCCCAGCGGGAAGGCTTGACAACAACGTTGTTGTAGAAAACGGACTGGCCGGTAGGTTTGAAGAGGGCCTGATAGAGACGTCCTCCTAACTCAGGCAGGACGGTCAACTCCAGGTATCTGTTCTCCAGGATGACAGCTTTGAAAGCCTTGGGGCCTGGAGTGGGATGGGAGGCATCATAGGCTTGGCGGTCCAGGCGCGGATAGGTCATGCCGTAGCGAGCGTCGTGCGCCTCATCGAGGTACGCCTGATAAGGGTAGACCGAGAGGGTGATCGTTTCCTGGCGCACCTCAACGGTGGTGAGAGCAGACGGTGCCTCAGGGACAGATGTCGGTGCTGGAGATGGAGTGCTGATCGCGGGCGGTGATGGCTGTGGTGAAGCCTGCCCGCTGGCCTCAACCACATTTACGATCAGCTCAGCCTGACCGACGTTGCCTGCGGCGTCACGGGCTTCAATCTGCAGGAGATAAGCACCCGGACCTGTCTCCCAGTGGTAGGTAAGGGAATCGGCGGCCACATCGTAGACCAGAGTTCCGTCAATGGCAAGGGCCAGTGCCGTCACCGCTTTATTGTCTGTGGCCGTGGCTTTGATCTGGATTTGTCCTGGTGGTTCAGTCCCTATCCCGGGCTCGATGATGCTCACCACCGGGGGAGCGATGTCCACCAGGTGCACCGACAGGGTCAAGCGCTGTCCCCGATCTAGCTCAATCACCTCTTGAAAGGTGTCGTACCCCTCCTTCTCGACCGCCACTCGATGTTGGCCAGGAGGCAAGAGAAGGGTAAGGGGCGCTTCTCCCTGGACCGTACCATCCACAAACACGCGGGCTCCCCGAGGTTGAACGTCCACCAGGAGTTGACTTTGTTCGAGGTCAGAGTAGATAGAGGGGGTAGTCGAAGAAGGTAATCGGCAACCGGGCAAGAACAGCGTGGCAGTGACTATCAGTAGGAGGGTAGAGATGATTGACTTCGGCATAGATGAAATTATAGCCCCTTTCCATCAGGCTTCCAAACGAAAAAGGGCAGAAACTCCGCAGAGGCTTCTGCCCTTGATGTCCGCTTGGTGAAAACGGAGTGCGAATCAGGTACCTTATCCTCCCCCCTGGGCACAAGTGATGCAAAGAGTTGTCTCGGGTAGAACCTCCAGGCGCTCAGGGTCAATCGTCTCACCACATCTCTCGCAGATGCCGTAGGTCCCCTCTTTCATCTTCTCAAGAGCACTCTCCAGAGATTGAGCTTTGGCCTCCAGCCTCTTACGCATAGCCAGGCTCATCTCCCACTCGTAGATAGTTGGGTCACCTTCTCCGGGCCCATATTCACTGTCGGGCTCTATCTGTCCCAGCCGCTCTAATTCGGCCCGCACTCCTTCGAGTTCCCGTTCGAGCTTGCTCTTAAGCTGCTTGTACCTCTTTTTCATAGCGATACTCTCTGGCCTCCTGCTAACGTACAGTTCATATGGCAGTAGCTGTTGAGGGGCACTTCTTGTACCTGACATCTTGCTATTTATTTTAGCACATCATACTCCTGCTGTCAAAACTTAAATTGGGAATATCGAGTTAAGTATGTGGTTTGACAACAGAATTGTGATATGTTATACTTCGCTGGAAGCGGAATAAGTTAAAGGCAGATAAAGAAAGAGAAGGAGATAAAACATGGTTTCAATTGATCCCACCAAGCCGGTACTCTTCATCGGTGCAGCCGCTGAGTTGCTGAGGGTACATCCGCGCACCTTGCGCATCTACGAGCAAGAGAAGTTGGTGATGCCCACCCGCAATCCCGGCAACCGGCGACTTTACTCCCTGGATGATCTACGCAAGGTTCAGTTTGTGCGCTACCTGACCCAGGTGAAGGGTGTCAATCTGGCCGGTGTTAGAATCATATTGGATATGCTGGAGGAGCTGAAAAAGCACGGTGTGGACTACGTCAAGGTTCTCCGGCCGGAGGAGTACGAGGAACTGGGAGCCATCCCCACCAGTAGACGTTACAGGAAGAGAAAGTCTAGAAAGACCAAATGATCCTCCTTCGCTGAGACCTCCGAGGTTTGGGCCAAAATTCCAGGCTATGGGGCTGACTTTTACCCACATTTGCGAGGCCCACGCCGAAGGGCCTCAGATAAGTTTGCCGAGATATGGGTAAAACACAGAGGTGTAGGGAGTAGCTAACCCCTCTCGCTACTTACGACCGGTAAACTCGACAATGTTAAATCCTCCCGCAGGTTCGAGGAGTGATAACCCTGAGGTCTCTCTAGACCTGGGAAACCTATCGTGCCAAAGCTTCGCTGTAACCTGCGGGAGGATAGACGGCCCCAACCATCTAGAGAGTGGGCCTGCTCCTCCTCAGACTGAGAGCGGGCCGCTCACAACTCCTCTGTGTCCAGAAGGATGGTCACCGGTCCATCATTGTGGATCTCGACCAGCATGTGGGCCCCAAAGGCGCCTGTTTCCACCCTGGCCACACCGATCTGGCGAAGGGCTTCCACAAAGTGTTCTAGCAGCGGCTCCGCCACATCCGGCGGGGCTGCGTCGGTGAAGCTGGGCCGACGTCCCCGCCTACAATCGGCGTAGAGGGTGAATTGAGAGATGACCAGGATACCGGCTCCCACGTCCAGGGCTGAGAGGTTCATCTTGCCCGCATCATCCTCGAAGATGCGCAAATTGGCCGTCTTCTGAGCCAACTGCTCAGCCTGAGCCTTTGTGTCGCCGTGGGTGGCCCCGATCAGAACCACCAGGCCAGTCCCAACGCTCCCAAGGGTCTGGCCATCAACCGAGACACTCCCGCGCCGAACCCGCTGTATGACTGCGCGCATAATACATCATCCCTCATGCCAGGCACTGACGCAGGGTCTCCACCACCCGGAAGGGATCGCTGGCGACGACGCTGGCGGCGTACAGCTCCATAGCCCCGAAGTCCGCCGTATCGACCATAGGGTCGCCACGGTCAACGAGCCGCGCCAGGACCGGAAAGCCGGTCCAGTCCTCGTCTACGGGGGCCAGGGGCGGCAGGTAGATGGCCAGGTTGAAGCTTGAAACCCCCAGTCGTTGGGTGAAGCACTGGAGGGTGAGGAAGATTGCCTCTTTCAAACCATCATCTACCCTTTCCGCTATCAAGAGGGTCTCCTTCTCCTTGATGGGAGTCAGGTAGACCACAACCCGCACGTCTCCTCTTTCAAAGGCCAGACCCAGAACCTGGTGCACCTGGTACAGGTCTTCGAAGTAGTTTGAGCCGTAACGTTCCTGATAACCGAGGGCCGCCCGCCGCAAACCCTCTACTTTGGCATAGTGCATGTCACGGGTCAGGGTCATCTGAGCATGGCCGTGCAGGATGGAGGCCCCGCTCTTCCAGAGACAGTTCCACATGAAGAAGGGGTAACGAGCCTGCCCATCCTGGCGGTGGGCAGCCTGAAACCAACCCAGAGCCGTATCCAGAGCATCGCTGACCCCCTCCAGGGTGAAGGAGAGGGGATCGTGCTCATCGAAAATGACCAGGCCGTGGAAACCATCGTACTTGGCCACGTTGCTGGCGGTGATAGAGTGCTCCCCCTTCAGCCGGCCGAAGACATCCTCCGGGGTCCCCTCGGTCGGCTTGCAGAAGGGGTCTCCCACGTTCCCCATGATGATCTCCTTGAGATCTCCTCCCTCCTTAACCTCCATAGGCCGACTGGCTCGCAACTGGTTGAAGAGGGCTCCCTCCATGGTGATCAGATTGGTCACTTTGACCATGCGCTGAGAACGCACTGCCTCCACCGAACCAAAGTAACCCTCGATCCAGGGATGCATTGAGTGGGGAGGGTTCAGGTAGCCGGTAGTGCTGCTCAGGTGGAAGATACGGTGGAATAGCTTCCGCTCAGCAGAGGGCAGGTTCTCCACCATCTGAGGCAAACGAACGATATTGGTTTCCACTTCCTCCATTTCCTCAGTATCCCCTCTCCTTGCTCACCAGATTCAACAACTCTTCGCCGGCCAAATAGCGACGTAGATTCTCGGCAAAGAGGTCGCTGGCCCGCTCATCGTAGTAGGGGGTGAAGCCGGACACGTGGGGGGAGAGGATCACATTGTCGAGGTTATAGAGAGGACTGTTCGGTGGCAACGGTTCCTGGTCGAACACGTCCAAACCAGCTCCAGCTATCCAACCTTCCTGCAAAGCTGTTATCAACCCCTGCTCATCTACCACCTCACCGCGAGCAACGTTCACCAGGTAAGCAGTGGGTTTCATCGCCTTTAGCTCCGGCTCGCCAATGAGCTTGGCCGTCGCCCTGGTTACCGGAACGCATACCACCACGAAATCACATTCAGCCAACATCGGCCGCAACCGTTCCGGGGGATAGATTCTGTCCGGCAACTTTCCTTCAGGGTCACCTACCCCCTCCAGTCGGTATCCTCTGTCCAGGCGATCGCTGGCCTCTTTCTTGGCGGCCACTATCCTCATGCCAAAAGCCTTTGCCAGTCTAGCTATCTGGCGGCCAATGCTGCCATAACCGACGATGCCGATGGTCTTGCCCCACAGCTCGTCGGGGACGAAGAGGGGCCAGCGGTCCTTGTCCTCCGGCCATCGGCCTTGCCCCTGCCAGTAGACCATACGGGGCACCCTGCGGGTGAAGGCCAGGATGGAAGCGAAGACATACTCGGCGATGGTCACAGCATGGATGCCGCTGGTGGTTGTGATCGGGATGTCGCTGGCCATGATCGGATGGTCGAGGATGTGATTGACGCCGGCGCTGTGCAATTGAACCCATCGCAGCTTTGGGGCGCTTTCAAGCAGGTCGGGAGGAAGGCCGAAAGTGTAGAGCACTTCCACATCCTTCAGGTAAGGGACCATATCGGTTGGATCCCATGATGAACGCTGTTCCACAAAAAGCCGGGGCGAGACCGCCTGCAACTTATCCAAGTACTCTTCCCTGAACATCAAGGTGGAGAGAACCTTGATCCTGTCCCCTTCCATGATAATCCTCCTCCATAGTTCGCCCGGCTCGGAACTTGCACCATTATACAGGATGAAACATCAAAAGGCAATCCCTTCATTTAGGAGAAGAGTACCATTGACGGGACCGATGGTTCTATCGTACAATTTGAATGACATACCAAAACGATAGTAGTGAGGAGGTTCAAGGTGTTCAGGTTCTTAGCTGTAATTCTGATGGCAGCCATCTCTCTAGCTGCCACCGGTCTGCCGGTCTACGCTGCGCAGAGTGGCTTTCCCTCCGTGGAACCGGGCATCAGCCCAGGACCACTGGCAGCCGTTGGGAGCGAAGGGCTGACCGGTGTGAGCAACCCAGGCGATACGGAAGGGGATGAGGAGGACGATGATGAAGGACCTTCAGGGACCAGGCACGTGGCCCAGGCCATTGCCGCCTACTTTGGCCTGACAACTGAGCAGGTACTGGCCGTACACGAACAGGGCATAGGTTACGGGAATCTGGTCTACCTTCTGCTCATGGCCGATGCCACCGGATCCGGTCTGGATAATATTCTGAGCATGAGGGGAGAGGGTCTGGGTTGGGGCAAGATAAGGAAAGTGCTGGAATGGTCACCGGGCAAAAGCGAGACCACTCCCGGTCGGATAGTCAGCGAGGCGGCCAGGGAGAAGGCTCATTCCCAAAAGGGTGAAGGGGAGGAAACCGAGGAAGAAGGGGATGAGGAGGAGTCTGGCTCCAAAGGGAAGGTCCCTCCAGGGCAGACAGTCAGCCAGGCGGCAAAGGGGAAAGGGAATGCAAAAGGTAAGGATGGGGAGACGAAGGGTACTGGCAAGAAAGGGCATGGTAACCAGTCTAAGCATCCCGGCAAGGGCTCAAAAGGGAAGAAGCCGTAGCAGAGATAAATAACCCTATAGTTTCACCCCCTCCCATAACGGCGAAGCGCGCACCATACTATTCAACCGGTGCGCGCTTCGGTGTTTATAGAGACATTACCTGGCCTAACCATCTTTCCTGGCCCAGTCATAGGGGATTTCATCAGTATGCGGCGGCAGCCGGTACTCATCAGGTTGGGTGTAGTTGTATAGCTCTGTGGGCACGTTGACGATGAGAGCCACCTCGTCGCTGATCCCCTTGAAACCATGCATGACTAACGGAGGTATTTTGAGGAGAATAGGGTTCAGCTCCCCCATAAAGAACTCATTGATTTCGTTGTACGTCGCTGAATCCTTACGCCCATCGTAGAGGACCACCTTGGCCATCCCATGGACGCAGATGAAGTGATCTGTCTGAAGCTTGTGATAATGCCAGGCCTTAACCACGCCGGGATAGACGGCGGTGATGTAAACCTGTCCGAACCGCTCGTACTCCTCCCAGTCGGAGCGGAGCATCTCCATCAGATACCCCCGTTCGTCAGGGATGACTTTCAATTGACGCACCTTGACGCCCTCAATCATGCGACAAACCTCCTTCTTGAATGGAGAGGTCCCCCATCTCTCCGGCTTGCTATTCAGGTCATCTCACCCTTGCGAAGGTTTCTAGGCGGTTTCGCTCGAAATCGGCTTTGGGTAGGGAGACAGCGCCCTTGCTAAGCTTATTTGCAACCTTCGCAAGGGTTGTGGGTTCCTCGATGTTCCCCGCTGAGCGGGTCTAAGTCGAGGGGGTGTCCAGGTAGGTACCGCTTCTTTTATTTTCTCTCGAATTTCCCCGCACCACCCTCAGCCACCATCTTGCTTTCTTCCCTCAGGCCCGAGTCAGCGCTTGGCTCTCTATTCCGTACCAATCCCCCTGACAAGGATGAAGGTCTCCGCCAGGACCAGAGTGCCCAGCAGCAGGGCACCGTTCACCAGATTGAGAACCCTGATCATGCGCAGCCAGGCGCAGACAGCCACGAAAAGGGCCAAGAAGCTGGCCTCCCGCAGGGAGCGCACCAGGCGCCCTTCATACGGCTCCTGCGCTGAGAAGCGCAAGCTGAGGTAGTAGACAGCCGGTGTAAGGGTAGTGAGGACAGCCAGAGAAAGGAGAAGGAGAAAAAGCAGACGGTTGATAAGCACAGGATCAGTGCTGGTTACCAGATACCATAACCCCAACCAGCACAAGACTGCCAGAAGAAAAGATATGACCAACGCACCCCGGTGGGTTATGAACAATCTCCCACCCAAATCATCCATAATGCCGCTCGCTCTGTCTATTTGACGCTATTATACCTCAAAACCGACTTTGTTTCCACTGAGCGGGTGTGGTATAATTGAGAGCCATCGGGGGAGAAGTCTGATGTATCTCATCGGCCTGACAGGCAACATCGCCACGGGCAAGAGCACAGTGCTCAGGATGTTGAAAGAGTTGGGAGCCGACGTGATTGATGCCGACCTCCTGGCTCATGAGGTTATGCAGAAGGGAACACCGGCCTACCACGAAGTAGTGCAGACCTTCGGTCAAGATATGCTGGGACCTGATGGAGAGATAGATCGCAGGAAGTTAGGCAGTATCGTGTTCGCTGACCGTGAAAAACTGCAGTGTCTGGAAGAAATCGTTCACCCGGCTGTGGGCCAGAAGTTGGAAGAGAGATTGCAACAGGTCAGCAGCGCAGTGGCCGTCATCGAGGCCATCAAACTCATCGAGGCCGGTCTCCACCAACGTTGTGATGCCCTCTGGGTCGTCACCTGCTCGCCGGACCAACAACTGAAGCGATTGGTGAAAATGGGTCGGCTCACCGAATCGGAAGCGAGACAACGTATTGAGGCCCAGCCGCCAGCCACGGGGAAGATCAAACTGGCCGACGTGATCATTGACAACAGCCGTACCCCCCTCGAAACATGGCGACAGGTTCAGGTGCAGTGGCGAAAGATAGAAAAACGGCTGGCCCATGGGCGGCCGGAGGAGATACAGATCAGACGGGCCAGGAAGGAGGACTTGCCAGCCATAGCTCAGTTGATTAATCGCACCCGGGCCAAGGAAGAGGCGGTTGACCAAGAGGAGTTATTGGCACGATTCTTGGAATGGGGGTATCTGGTGGCCAGCAACGACCACTTCCTGGGCACCATCTGCTGGCAGGCGATGAACCTGGTAGCCTGCATCAAGGACTTTCACGTCAGGGACCGGGATCAATGGCCCCATGTCGGCTCCCTCCTGCTGGAAACGATCGAGAAGGAGGCCAAAACCCTCCTCTGTGAGGTAGCCCTCCTCTTTGCCGACCCAGGTACTCCAGTGGAGGCCATGCAACTGTTTGCCGAGAGAGGATATGCGCCAGAGAGGTTGGAGGAGTTAAACAGGGTCTGGCGAGAGGTGGCCCTTGAGTGCCTGAAAGAGGGCGATCGTCTACTGGTCAAGAGGCTGCGCTGGCCCAAGTAGTTTGCTCCCTGTGCACTCGTGCAGAAGTAGTATCCCTATGGCCCCTTGCCCTTGTAGAAGTGATCAAAAGAGAAAAGTTATTATTGCACGAGTACTGCGAGGAGAAAGATGAAAAGATTGTCAACCATTCGGGATTTTTTCGAAAAGCGTCCACGTCTGGCTGCCTGGTTGATTCTAGCTGTGGGCATGGTGATCATGCTTCTGCTTTCATCCAAGGATGTGGACCTTCTACCCTCGCAGCGGCTGGCCCTGGTCGTCAGCACCATCGTACTGGCTGGCCTTTGCGTCTGGATAATAGACCTGGAATAAAAAACCCCGCCAGGAGGCGGGGGCAAATCTTTGGTCTTCGTTTGCGACCATCCCAGTTCAGTACCACTCCAAGAAGGCGGTCTGAGCTGTCCCTGTCAACCCATTGTACTCGACTCTAACATCAATAACAACGATGTAACCGCGTGTGTAACTGCTGACGGGGAAATCAAAGATTGCTGTACCGTTCCTGTCGGTGGAAAGTGGCCCAAGGGAGCGATCCCCGCTAAAGAAATGAATCACCAGCCATACCTGGGCCCCTTCCACTGCCTGCCCCTCTTCATCGGTCACGCGCACATAGACCCTCTGCATGCCTTCCCCAGCGGTGGTGCGGTACTTCACTGAGGCGGTCACCAAGAGCTTCTGCAGTGGGCGGGGAGTTACGGTAGGTGTAGGCGTAAATGTAGGTGTGGCTGAAGGTGTAAGTATAGTTATAGGTATAGGGGTCTTGTCAGAGGGTGACGTCGGCCCAGGCGTAGGCGTACAAGGAGGGAGTACTTCGGGCGGTGCAGCTTTCAGCAGTTCAGGGCTAAGGCCGATCTGCTGCGCGTAGGCGCTCCCCAGCAAACCCAACTGCATCCGATATGGCTCAGGATTCTCCGGATGCCACTCCATGCGAGCCCTCTGGAAATACTGCACACTGAAACCACCCTCCATGCGAATCTCGCTGATGGGGTAGCCGAAGATGTCTATCCCTCCATACTGCTCGAAGAAGGTGAGAAAGGGACCGGAAATGGTATGACCGGTCTGAGGAAAGTAACGCCTGTGGGGATCGTTGTGGGGGATTGCCCCTTCCGGTATAGGGTCCTCACGGTGCCCCATCAAATCCCCCAGGAGGGCCAACTGCACCTTGTAGGGATCAGGGTTTTGGGGATGCCATTCCATGACTCCCCTCTGGAAGAACTGAACTTTCAGGCCGTTCTGGAAGAATTCCTCGGTGAGGGGATAGCCGAAGATATCCAGTCCCCCGTGGGCAAAGTAGAACTGGAAGAACTCCCCACGTACGTTATGGCCGGTCTCGGGGAAGTATTGACTGAGACATTGGGCAACGCTTGATGAAACAAAAATGAAATGCACTCCCACCAAGATGGCTATGACCAAAAAACGGGCTATCCTGCTCATTTCCAAGTAGCCTCCCTTCGCACTGGCCAGAGCCAGAACCTAGCAGATGCAGAAAGGCGCGGGTTTGACTCCGAATGATCACACCCCTACCCATACTTTATTATACTACATAATAAGGCTGGAGGCAATAGTCCAATCGGACCAGGGTCTGTGATAGAAAGGTATTTGATGGTAAGCGGCCTCAGCCGACGGAGAAAGGAATTCAGTGGGCTGCGACCAACAGATATAGGTCGTGACCTGCCCGGCATCGCTGATCTAATCGAGATATCCTTCGCTGAGGAGATGAGCGCCGGGGGGCAGGCTATGCTCCGGGAACTCAGGACCCTCAAATATCTTTCCCCTTTCCTCTGGCTCCTCAGCCTCTTTGACCCTCAGCTTCATCACTTTCTCTCAGGTTTCGTCTGGGTTGAGGGGAGTCGCATTGTGGGCAACGTCACGGTCAATCGTTCACAGATAGACCCAGGCCGGTGGATCATTTCCAACGTGGCTGCCCATCCCGACTACCGGCGACGCGGTATCGCCCGGGCTTTGATCCAGGAGACAATAGCCTTTGTTGCCAGACGGGGCGGAAAACTGATCACCCTCCAGGTCCGTAGCTCCAATGTGGCAGCCCAGAATCTCTACCGTGGCCTGGGTTTCAGTAAGGTCAGCCGTGAAACGGACCTCTGCCTTAGACGTATAGAGAGAGTGGATCCGTCTCAAGCCCAGAAGCTCGGTCTACGCCAGATGCGTCGTCAAGAATGGCCGAAGGTCTACCAACTGGCGCTCGATAGTATCCCCGTTCCTGCCCAGCGTGTGAAACCGGTACGGGAGGATACCTTCCGGAGGAGCCTGGACAGAGTGTTCTTCGCCTGGTTGGACGATATCGTCACAGGCCATCATACTCTTCGTCTGGTTGTACCCGCCAATGAAGGTTTCGCCGCTACCCTTACCATTCGGGGAGCATACCGTCGGCCACCTCATCGCCTGGAGATGATGGTCCATCCAGATTGGAGAGGGCATCTGGAGGAGAATCTGGTCAACGAAGCCCTATCCATACTGAAACGTTATCCAGAACACGAGGTCTGGGCCAAGGTCTATGCCCACCATCCCGAAGCGACAGAGGCGCTACAAAAACGCGGTTTCATCGAAATGAAGAGTTTGGATCTTTTAGCCTTGGAGCTGTGATGAGGAAAGGCCGCAATCGCTCGTCCAGTTTATCAACTGTGGAGCGTTACAGGGGCCGTAGGGGTAAGAAACCTGCCTCCCCCAAGCCTGACGCCGGGACTTCTCTACGGAGGGAGGTGCTGGAGAGAATTTCTAGGGGCCTTCTCGTGTTTATAGCCCTCGTAGCGTTGGCTATGATCTTTTTGGGCCTGCGCACTGTGGTCATGTCCCAAGTGCCTCAGGAGCAGGAGGTTGGATCATCAGGAGAGCCAATGGCCCAAAGCGATTCCAGTGAAGAACCCCTTTCCAAACACGTGGGCATTGTGGCCGGGCACTACGAGTCTGACCCCCAGGCTATCCACGATCCCGGAGCTATCTGCGACGATGGCTTGTTGGAGGTTGACATCAACCTGAGCATCGCCCAGCGGGTGGTAGCTTTGCTCCGCGCGGCAGGCTATCGGGTGGATCTACTGGGTGAGTTCGATCCTGACATCCATGGTTATCTGGCTGATGCTTTCGTGGCCCTTCACTCCGACTCCTGCATGCCCGGGGCCAGCGGTTTCAAGGTGGCGCGGGTGACCCACAGCGCCGTCCCCGAAAAAGAGGATCGTCTGGTAGCCTGCCTCTGGGACGAATACGAGGACGCCACCGGTTTGGAACGCCACGAGTTCAGCATCACCCCCGACATGCAACAGTATCACGCCCTGCGCAAGATCGCCATGAGCACACCGGGAGCCATCATTGAGATGGGGTTCATGTTGGAGGACCGTCATATCCTCCTGGATCAGCCTGATCTGGCCGCCCAAGGGATAGCCAACGGCATTATCTGTTTTCTGGAGGGAGAGGACGACAGCTACTAGTCTCGCCCCTTTCCTTCCCGCCCGGTAACGTAGGTCAAAATCATACGATGGACCACCTCTTCAATCGGAGCCTGGTCGTCGGTGAAGACGACAGTAGATTCCTTAACCTCGCTTAGATTCCCCACCGCCTTATGAGCTACCTCCAACAGGTAGGGGTCAGTCATGTGGGCCATATTGGCCCTAAAGTTCTCTAACTTCGTTGGCTGAACGGTCCCTACCACCAGAGTGTTGCTCAAATCACCCCCATCGGTCGGAAGATCAATTAGATAGACACTGGGGAAGACCCCCTTCATGGTGCTGGCCAGGACCTGGACCAGGCTGTAGTCCGTGGCCGTGCGGCCAGCATTTATGGCCGCCACCCCCTCTTCAGTGAGGTGCTCCTTTACCTCGGTGAAGAACTCTCTGGTTGTTAGGTGAAAGGGGATATATGGTGGTCGGTAGGCATCCACGGCGATGATATCGTATTTCTTATCCGTGGTGGCCAGCCAGTAGCGTCCATCCTGAACAAAGGCCCTCAAGTTGGGCTCATTCATATCAAAATAGCGCCGCCCCACATCTACGATCTGTGGGTCAATCTCCACCCCGTCAATCGGTATAGGACCGTAAATGGCTGTGTATTGGCGGACCACCGTACCGGCAGCCAGGCCGATGAGGGCCAGGCTATCCACATCATCGGGGCTGTAATCAGGATTGAAGTAGGGCACCACCAAGAAGTAGTCCCAGACGCTATGGGTCAGCAACTGATGGGGGTTGTATACAGAGTGAAAGGCCTGCCCCTCGTTCAGTTCCAGAAAGCGGTAGTCCCCTTCCTGGAGCACGCGGATGTAGTTGTAGGCCGATTCCCCTTCATAGATCACCTCCGGACCTGGTTTGATCCCCCCACTGGGGAAGGCGGCCGCCAGGCCAATGACCGCCAGCAGGAGCAACGCATACAGGGGGAAACGCCGGCGATGGGTCCGCCATAACCCGATCAGAGAGAAGAGCAGCAAAGTCACCGCTATGAGGATGAAGGTACGTTTGGTACCGAAGCGGGGGATGAGGACCAACACCGGGGCGAAGGTGCCGATGATGCTCCCCAGGGTGGAGAGGGCGTAGATGCTGCCAGCGATGTTGCCCGCCGCCTTCACATCGCGCATGGCCAGGCGGATGGCGAAGGGGGAGACACAGCCCAGCAGGATAAGGGGTGCGGAAAACAGGATGATGACACCCAGGAGCGAACCGATGAGGATTCCAGCCGAGAAGGTGGCGAACCCCTCCAGGGAGTAGCGTAGGATGGGACGGGAGATAAAAGGGATCAAGCCAATGGCGAAGGCGGCCCAGGCGGTGATCTGGTAGAGGGTGGCTTCATGGGGGTGACGGTCGGCCCAGCGGCCACCGATATAGTACCCCACAGTCAGGTAGATGAGTACCAGGCCGATGAGGACGCTCCAGATGATGAGGGAGGTGCCGAAGAAGGGGCCCAGCAGCCGCGAGGCCGATAGCTCCACGGCCAGCGTGGTCATGCCACTCACAAACACCACCAAGAGTAGGAACCAGTTCCCTTTCATAGTTTATCTCCTCCTCACAGTAGTAACTTTGTTTCACGAAAAACCCCCTCTGTCTGTCACTAAGCCAGAGGGGGTTCGCAACACCCTCAACCCTCAGCAGTTCACTCTGACCTTTCCTGCGCTTTCTGTAGCATTTTCAAAATCCTCGTTACGTCATCTGGAGTGAGGATAATTTGGGCGTTAGGGTTCTCAGCAAGCTTCTCCATCACCTCAACAAACCGGCGGAGCGCTATTGCATCGCCAGAGCGCAGGTTAAGAGTCAATCTGCAAGGCTTCGACGTAGCGAGTGACAAGCTCCTTCAAACAGGCAATAGAGGGCACCGACGCATCGAGCCTTTGACAAATCTCTATGGCATCTTGTACGATTTGCGCCGCTGCCTGGAAGTCCCATTCGCTCCTGGCTTTACTCGCCTGTGCCAGCCGGGGTTGTATCTCTTTGGCGCAAACACATTGGCGCTGATGCAAGTATAACATCAAAGGAGGGGAAGGTCAACCATAATTTCAGAGGCCAGACGAGGTCAGTAATCTCTGGACAGGAGGTGCCTGTTACCCACGTGCACCCGGCGAAGGCCCGCTTCTTTAGCCGCCTTCACTGCCTCCTCAGCGTGACGAACGGAGGTGCGGGGCAGATCGTGGATGTAGAAATGGGGATGGAAGCCTAAGAGGGAGTAGGGGATATCAGGGTCGTGGGAGGCGATGAAGGAAGCGATGTTGTAGACCTCCTCGGCATCAATGTAGCCGGGCACCAGTAAGGTGCTGGCCACCACCAGGGGAGGAGCGGGGCGCTGGGGAATGAAACTGGCGGCACGGGCAAAGTTCTCCAGAGTGCGATTGTTGGTCACACTGGTGAGCGCCATGTGCAGGTTCTGGTCAAAGGCCTTGAGGTCGAATTTGATACAGCCGCCACTGCGCAAGGAGAGCCTGATAGCCTTCTCCAAGAGCTTAGGCGACATACTGCCGTTGGTCTCCCAACAGACCAGCACTCCCCGCCGAGCCAGGATCTGGGAGGTGGCCAAGGCATGGGGCATCTGGGGGGTAGGATCACCGCCGAAATAGCAGACGCAGAAGGTGCGGGCGTCAGCCTTGTCGGCCAGAGCCTGGGCAGTCATCCCCCCTTCGGCAGGACCCATCTGTCTGTAGTGCCAGTTCTGACAGAAGAGGCAGTTGAAGCTACAGGCCCCGTAGAAGACGGCCAGGTTGTTGTAGCCATATTTGTCACTGCCAGGACAGACCCAGGCGGCCACACAATTGGTAGGGAGGGGATCGTAATACCAGTGCAGAAGGCCCGACTGGGCAGTGCCGGCCAGGTGTACCAGCTTTCCCTGGCGATTGGTGCGCAGACCGCAGAACCCTCGCCTTCCCTGAGGGATAAGACATTCATTGACGCAAAGAGGACAGCGAACCCCGGCGGCGGCCTGCGGTGGCTCCAGGGGAAGGTCAAACTCCCGCCGTGTGCTCTCTTGAACCTCCTTGATGCGGGGCAAAGCCTCCCCTGGTTTACCACGGATGCAATCAACACAGGCTTCTAGGTTAGAGGCAATAAGAGGGGAGGACTTGTGACAGATCGAGCACTGGGATTCCTGTAAGACCAAATCCCTCTCGAACAGCAGACGAAATCTTGACATAGCAGAAGTATTATACCCAGACCCTGACCTTGAATCAAACAAACACTTTTACGCCCCGCTGAGCAAGCGGCGCAATGCTCCCCCTAGCGTGAATCCTCGCATGTACTGGAGGCTGCCTGGCTCAAATGGGAGCGGCTGAAGGCCGAATTTATCCTCCACAGCGTTGGCTTCGATGGTGTTGTCAACATTCAGAAGCTGCAACAGGCTGGTGGTCACCGGTGGACTGGGCAAAGCCAGTTCCATCACCATCACCAATGGTCGAAGCAGTGGCACAGGCACATGCAGCTTCAGCCGTCTGGCGTCAATGGTCTCCATGACCCTGTCTACCATCTGCTCGTAGGTCAGCACCTCCGGCCCACCCAGCTCATAGGTTTCACCGACCGTGCTCTCGTCCCCCAGAGTTTGAACCAGGCAGGTGACCACATCTTCCACCCAGATAGGCTGGAATCGCGCCTGGCCATCCCCCACGATGGGGAATATCAAAGGGGACAGCAGGATAAGCTGGGCCAGGATGTTGGCAAACTGATCCTCCGGCCCAAAGATAACGGAGGGCCGGAAGATAGTGTAGGCCAGGTTGCTCTCCTGGACGGCATCCTGACCTTTCCCCTTGGTGCTCAGAAAACGATAGGGCAAGCGGCTGTCTGCTCCCAGTTGGGACATGTAAATGAAGCGGCCTACCCTGGCCGCCCGGGCTGCTTCTAACACGTTCAAAGTGCCCTGGTAATTGACCGCCTCATAAGTGGCGCCCCCCTTCTCGATGGCGATGGCCACCAGGTGAATGACAGTATCAACACCGGTCATCCCCTCGGGCAGCGACTCCAGATTGGTGACATCCCCTTCCACCAGTTCGGCCCCAAGGTTTCGCAACCTCTCAGCCCTGGGCAGAGAACGCACCAGACAGCGCACCGGCTTACCTCCCTCTATGAGACGGGGCACCAGGTGGCTCCCCACGAAGCCTGTTCCACCGGTTACAAGAATCATCTTGCCTGCTTCCTCAAGGCCATCGGTTCATTTACGCATATTCCCAGCCCCCATCTTCTGGTGGTAGCTTACGTAGCTTGGCCAGGCTGGTGAGGCGGTCCAGGAAGAGCATGCCGTCCAGGTGATCAATCTCGTGCTGCAGCACCCTGGCCAGGAACCCCTGGGCCTTGAAACGCACCGGCCGACCGCGTCGGTTCAAGCCCTCAACCGTTACCTGGGTGGCCCGCACCACATCCCCCATGTAGCCGGGCACCGATAAGCATCCCTCCGCTCTCTCCTCCTCACCGTTGGCCTCAACGATAGCCGGGTTGATCAGGAAGATGGGACAGCCACTCAAAGGCTCTTCTTCCTCCCGGGGCAATTCGACCACGATAGCCCGCTGCAACACCCCTAATTGTGGGGCCGCCAACCCGACCCCCGGCTCAGCACGCATGGTCTCCAGCATATCATCTAAAAGTCGCTGTAGGGCCGGTGTGATCTCTTTAACCTCTTTCGACCTCATGCGCAAGGTAGGGCTATCCGATTTGATAATGGGACGAACACTCATCGCAATCCCTAATCCCTATCAGAGAGCCTCACTGACCAACTCAGCGATGTCCTTCAGTTGAACGCTTTCCTCCAGCCCCTTCACCTTGGCGGCCAGATCGAACATGAACATGCAGAACGGACAGGCCGTGCCAAGCACATCCGGCTTGACACTCATAGCCTCATCCAGACGCAACTCGTTGATGCGTGTATCCCCTTCTACCTCCACCCACATCCCGCCGCCTCCACCGCCGCAGCAGAGACCCCTCTCTCGCGCGCGGGCCATCTCCCTCATCTGCGCGCCGGGGATGCTGACTATGACCTCTCGTGGGGCATCGAAGATATCGTTGTAGCGGCCAAGATAACATGAATCGTGATAGGCAACTGAGCAGTCCGCCTTCCTGGCAGGGGACAGTTTTCCTTCCCGGATGAGATCGAGAATGAATTGGCTGTGGTGCACTACTTCGAACTGACCGCCGAATTGGGGGTACTCGTTGGCCAGGGTGTTGAAGCAGTGAGGACAGGCGGTGATTATCTTCTCGAACCGGTACTGCTTTAGAATCTCTATGTTCTGCTCCGCCAGGGTCTGGAAGAGATACTCCTCGCCCAAGCGCCGCGCCGGTTCGCCATTACAGCTCTCTTCCTCGCCCAGAATGGCAAAGTTCACCCCGGCCGTCTGGAGTAGGTGAGCAAAGGCCCGGGCCACCTTCTGATTGCGGGCATCATAGGAACCAGCGCAGCCAACCCAGTAGAGCACATCCGCCTCTCTCGCCTCCGCCATGCGGGGCACCTCCAAACCGGCTGCCCACTCAGCCCTGGCTGTCGGTGGCTGACCCCAGGGGTTGCCTGTGCTCATGAGGTTTCTCAGGCTGGTAGCCACAGTGGAAGGGAGTCTGCCCTCGGAGAGGGACAGCCAACGACGCATATCAACGATGGTGTCCACATGCTCAACGAGGACGGGGCACTCCTCCATGCAGGCCCGACAGGTGGTGCAGGCCCACAGAGTATCATCGGCGATAACCTCTCCTACCAAAGCCGACCCCTCTTCTGGGCTGCTTCCTCCCTTGCTCAGCAGGACTGAGGCGCGATCCGAGAGGTGGTCCCGCAGGTCGAGGATCAACCTTTTAGGGGAGAGGGGCATGCCTGTCTGCCAGGCAGGACAGACATCCTGGCAACGGCCACACTCCGTACAGGCATCCAAATCCAGGAGTTGTTTCCAGGTAAACTCCTGGATTTTACCCGCTCCCAAAATCTCCGCCTCCTCGATGTTCTCGATGGGCTGCAGTGCCCCGGCTGGCCGCAGGGAGGCGAAGAAGACATTCAGCGGTGTGGTGAGGACATGAAATAGATTGGTGTAAGGCACCGAGGCGATCAAGAGGACCACGATGACAAAGTGAAACAGCCAAAAGGAGAAGTGTAGGGTATGAATCAGGCTCTCGCCTGCGCCCAGACCAAGAAACATTTGAGCCAAAGCATACCCCGCCGGCGACCATAGGCCCCAGGTCGGCTGCACGGCTGCCAACCTCAGCCCCTCCACCACGAAGCCGGTCACATTGATCAACAGCAGAAGGCTAAGAGTGAAGATAAAATCCCAATCACCGTTCAGTCGTTGGGGCCTGACCACGTATCGGCGGTAGACAGCCAGGAGCAACCCCACAAGGAACAGCACCCCGAAGATGTCCAGGCTCAGCTCATACAGCAAATAGAAATCCCCTTTCAGGAGCTTGAACCCCAGAAAAGGGAGCGTGAAATCATAGTCAATGGTGGCCAGCGCCGTCCCTACGAACAGCACCACAAAACCCCAGAAGATGAAGAGGTGCATAAAACCAGGATAGCGCTCCGCGGCCACGCGAACCTGAGCTACGGCATAACTCAGAAGTCGCCCGACCCTCACCGGAATCTGATCCAGGCGATCCTCCTTCTGGCCAATACGCCAGAGCCTCACCCGCCGGTAGAAACCATAGATGAGGACCAGGATAGCGAGAGCGGCTACTCCGTAGTTAGAGTATTCAGCCCAATGAGGGATGTTCCAAAAAGTATCGCGAAACGGCTCCATTACGGCCTCCTGAAGCATAGCACAACTTTTGTATATGGCAGCCAAAATGGCACATCTTTTCTATTACTTCTGGCAGCAAAAGGAGGGCCCAAGGAAGGAAATCCCTCCCTCTACCCTCCTCGCTGTCCACTTTCCATCGGTCGGTTCAGCACCACGGGAGAGCGCTACTTTTTGAAGAAATCAGCATTCTTCTTGATGAAACTCTCCCATTCGGGAGGCACAGCATCAGCCTCGAAAATGGCCTCTACTGGACATACCGGTTCACAGGCCCCGCACTCAATGCATTCTTCGGGATTGATGTAAAACATGTCCTCCCCCTCATAGATGCAGTCTACCGGGCAAACCTCCACACAGGATTTATCCTTGACATCTATACATGGCTCGCAGATCACGAATGCAGCCATCTTGTTATCCTCCTTGTGAGTTGTATCTGACAAGTGGGGTAAGAGCGCTGGACACCGGGTGCCCAGCTCTCCAATTTGGAATTGAACGCGGTTCTGCCCGCTTGAGATGCCCCTGCTACACATCACCTCCTCAAAGACCCAGGAGACTAGTCATCTAAGTACTCGTGCAATAACAACTTCTCGCTTTGGATCCCATTTACAAGGGCAAAGTCAGGACGCAACTTGTACTGAGCCTGACGAAGTGTAGAGATACTATTTCTGCACGAGTGCTAAATGTGGATCGCCTCCCCCTCAGCCGCCAGAGCAGCCTCCATCAGGGCCTCAGACAGGGTCGGATGAGCATGGACGGTACGTCCGATCTCCAAAGGCGTTGCCTCCAAAGTCTTGGCCAAGCCCACCTCAGCGATCATGTCGGTTACCTCGGGACCGATGAGGTGCGCCCCCAGGATCTCCCCGTACTCAGCGTCAGCCACAATCTTGACCATCCCTTCGTAGTCCGCCAAAGCCAGAGCTTTGCCATTGGCGCGGAAAGGGAAGCGGCCGATCTTGACCTCATACCCTCTCTCTTTTGCCTGAGCTTCGGTCAAACCCAGACTGGCCACCTGCGGCTGACAGTAGGTGCAACGAGGCATGTTCTCGTATACCAGGCTACCCGTTTCTCTCCCGACCATAGCCTCGACCACCACAACCCCCTGTGCTGAAGCTACATGGGCCAGGGGCATTTTACCGGTAACGTCACCAATGGCGTAAAGGCCCGGCACATTGGTCGCCATCCTGTCGTCAATGGCGATATACCCTCTTTCCACAGCCACCCCCAGGCTCTCCAGCCCCAGGTTCTCGCTGTTGGGCTGCACCCCGATAGCCACTAATACCTTCTCTCCCTCGATCTTTCTCTCTCCCTCATCATCAGAGGAGACGATGACTGTGACCTTATCCTTTTCCCTCTTGATCTCTTCTACCCTGGTGTTGGTCAGGACCTCCATCCCTTGTTTGGCCACGGCCTTCTCCAGCAACTCACTTATCTCTACATCCTCAAGAGGTAGCAAATGAGGGAGCATCTCGACCACAGTGACCTGGCTCCCGTAGGTTTGATAGATGTAGGCGAATTCCAGCCCGATGGGACCGCCCCCAACGATGATGATAGAAGAAGGAACCTCCTTCAACTCAAGGGCTTGGCGGGAGGTAAGAACCTGCTCACCGTCAATCTCCAGCCCCGGCAGGCTCCTGGGCCTGGCTCCGGTGGCCAGGATCACGTTCTTGGCCTTCAATTTCTGACCGTCAGGTCGCACCTCTATCTGATCCTCGGCGGTCAAGTACCCCTCCCCTTCGACCAAATCAACCTTGTTCTTCTTCAGGAGAAACTGGATCCCTTTGACCAGGCGGCCAGACACCCGGCGGCTGCGATCTACAGCCTGACCAAAGTCGTATTCTAGTTTGTCAACGGTGATACCAAATTGGTGGCTACGCCGGAGGAGGGACAATACCTCGGCATTTCTGAGAAGGGATTTGGTCGGTATGCAACCCCAATTCAGGCAGACACCCCCTACCTTATCCTTTTCTACGAGGGCGGTCTCTAATCCCAATTGGGCGGCCCGAATGGCCGCGACGTAACCACCTGGCCCCCCTCCCACGATCACCAGATCGTAGTTATCCATAGTTCTATCCCCCTGTCAGTCTATCCTTGTCAGGGAAAGGCGGCCTCATTATACCACCGCCATTTCCCTTTTTCAAGACCCTATCGCAACAAAATCCTGGGCACGCCAGGATTCTGCCTTCAAACTCCCGATTTTCCAATTGGGTCTGGCTAAAACAACTTGGGGAGTGGAGCCTTCAGGCGGAAAAGACCGGCTCACCTGTCCTGGCGCACAGGTGCCAGGGAAAGCCTCGACTCCAAGTCATTTTAGCTGCACCCTTTCCAACTCCTGCTTTTTACTTCAACCTACCTGCCATCCTTATTCCTCTACGCTTCATCCCCCCTGGGCAAGGGCACCATGAGCATCTCCTTGGTATAGATCATGCTGGCCCGATCGTAGCCTGCCAGCTCAAAATCCTTGCCCAAGACTACGGAATCAACGGGACAGGCCTCTTCACAAAACCCACAGAATATGCAACGGATCATGTTGATCTCATAGACCCTGGCGTAGCGCTCACCCGGTGAATGGCGCTCCTCCTCAGTATTCTCAGCCGCTTCCACGTAGATAGCACCGGCCGGACAAGCGGCGGCACAGAGAGCACAACCTATGCATCGCTCCAGGCCGTTCTCGTGACGCAACAGCATGTGACGGCCCCGGGAGCGGTGGGGCAACTCTTTGCGCTCCTCTGGATACTGGATGGTCACCGGTTTGCGCCACAGATGTTTGAAAGTTACCGCCAGCGCCTTCACCAACCCGTTGATCATGGTAAACGCCTCCCTGACATTATTGGGCCTGGCACTCCTCATACCATTCCATCTGGATGGCCTCCAACCTGCCCTCAGTAGAAGCCTGAGGATCATCCGCAAAATCGGGCAATGCGGTTATCCACTTATGGAGGGTGACGAAGTTGAGACTGAGGGGATCCACATCAGGGTGAGCCTTCATCAGCTCCCTGGCTATCTGGTAGGCATCATCCCAATAAAGATCCATTTCAATCCCTGCTTCCTCCGCATCACGCAAACAAGAGCGGAATCTGGCCTCTCCTATTTTACACCAGCCTGGCTCAAAAAGGCAAAATGAGATAGCATCCAAAAGAGTTTTACTACCTTCCCAGCAATTACCAAATATGTATCATAAACATTATAGATATATAGCTAATTGACCCTTCTCCCACTTACTGGTATAATCAGCACGGGAGCGATGATATGGAGAAAGGAGTGGTCTGCTGTGCAAGAATCCCGCCAACAGATTCTGGAGACAATCAAAGTTCAAGGCCAAGCGACCATTGATCAGTTGGCCAAGGCCCTGCAGTTGAAACCGATCACCATCCGGCACCATGTGGCCCTACTGGAGGGGGAGGGATTCATCACCTCCCGTAAAGTGCGTGGCAAAGTAGGTCGTCCCTATCTCGTCTTCTCCATGACTGAGAAGGGAAACGAACTATTCCCTAAAAGCTACCACCTGCTGGCCAGCCGCCTCCTGGCCAAGGTCAAGGAACTGGAGGGCGAGGAGAAAGTTCGAAGCATCTTGCAGGACATAGGTAAAGAGTTGGCCGACACTTTAGGGCCTGAGATAAGGGGGAATGATCCGAAGGAAAGGGTTTCCCAAGTAATCGAGCACCTAGCGAAGGAAGGCTACCTGATCCAACCGGAGGAAGGCAAGATTGGTTACATTCTGCGTGTCTACAACTGTCCCTACCGCTACGTAGCCCACCAACATCCTGAAATATGCGAACTCGATCAAATCCTCCTGCAAGAATTGCTGGGGAAGTCCCTGAAGCGAAGGGCCAGCGTCAGCGAAGGGGACCCGAGTTGTGTCTATGCTCTTTTAGTGGGGCCCTGATCAACCACTAACCTGACCCCCTCCCCCGGCCCGCAGACAATGCACCTCTTCACCCCCTCCACCTCTGCCAACTTTGCTGTCAACCCCTCCATCTGCCCCGGCTCGACCATCAAGTGCAGGTTCGGCCCGGCGTCAATGGTGAAATAGACCTCAAGCCCCTCTTCCCGCCATTGCCGTACTTCCTGCATTACCCTCACCGTCTCAGGCCACCAGTAGATCAAGCTCGGGCGCGAGGTCATCATCACCGCATGCATGGAAAGGGCCTCGTGTTCGATAAGAGGGCCCAGGGTGGCCAGGTCCCTCTCCAGAATGGCCTGACGCACCTTAGGGATAACCTCGGTCAGCTCAGCCAGCCTGGCCTGCAAAAAGGGGCTGGTGGCCGCCAGGCGGTGCCCCTGAGCAGAAGTCACTTCCTTGTGCCCTTCAGCTACTATTACCACCACGTCCTTTAAATCCCAATGCTCGGCAGAGGCTAGGGAGATAGCGTACGAAGTTTCATGGTCCTCGCCAGCGATCCACTCCGCGTAACCTCCCAACACCGAGCGTGAGGCCGAACCGGAGCCAAGGCGGGCCAAAGTGCTGAGCTCCCTATCGCTCAGCTCCATCCCCAGGGCTGCCGTAGCGGCCAGGGTCAGTGCAGCAAAACCCGAGGCGGAGGAAGCCAGACCGGCTCCGGCGGGGAAAGTGCTGGACGATTCCACCCTGGCTTTGAGCCCCACGCCGGCCAGGTCTCTCACCCGATCCAGGTGAGCTACAATTCTCCTCCTGGCCTGACCTTCGATCGTTTCCCCGTTGATGACGACCACATCCTCGACAAAATCGGGCCTGAAATCAACCGTCGTTCTGACCCGCAATTTGTCCAGGGTCAAGGAGATGCTGTTATTCAAAGGGAGGTTGAGCTCCCCACCCCGGTTTCCCCAATACTTGACCAGGGCGATGTTAGCCCCGGCCTCAGCCGTCGCCTTCACCATTCACCGCTCTCCATAACAGGACTTACGCGGTTCGCCGGTCGAGTAGACCCTGGAGCTCGTCCTGAGTAGCCGAAGGCGTATCGAAGGGCGCAGTGGAAGGGTCGTATCCGCCGGGGTGAGCCGTTGGGTTGAGCCTGTCGAAACCTTGTCGAAACCGAGACCAAGAACCGCATTGGGGCTGCCCAACCTGGTCTCGACGGCGTGCTGAGCTTGTCGAAGCATACGGCCTCCGGCCTACCCTTCGACTTGCTTGTCCTGAGCGCAGTCGAAGGGCTCAGGACACCGCTCGACCAACGGTTTGGCTCTCCACCGCGTAAGCACTGTCAACAACAATCCTCTACACTTTACTCAGGTCACTGCTTCCCCTCGTAGATGGGAGACATAGAGCGCAACACCTCAACGATCCCTGGCAGCACCTCGATAACGTAATCTACATCCTCTTCGGTGTGCTCCGGTCCCAGACTGAGGCGCAAGGAGCCGTGGGCTATCTCGACAGGGATGCCCATCGCTCTCAGAATATGGGAGGGCTCCAGAGTTGCTGAAGTGCAGGCCGAGCCACTGGAGCCAGCCACACCCAACAGGTCCAGACGGAGCAGGATCCCTTCCCCTTCGATAAACTCGAAGCAAAAGCTGGCAACATTGGGCAGCCGTTGAGTGGGATGGCCGGTCAGGTGAGTGTACGGGATCTTTTCCGTCAGGTGTTCGATCAATTTGTCCCGCAATGCCGCCAGGCGACGTCCGTTCTCCTCCCGACCGGCCCGGGCAATCTCCAGAGCTGTGGCTAAGCCCACAATCTGGTGGATAGCCTCAGTGCCCGAACGCATTCTGTGTTCATGGCCGCCCCCCGTCATCTGAGGCTCCAGCCGCGTGCCCCGTCTCACGTAGAGGACCCCCGACCCTTTGGGGCCGTAGAACTTGTGGCCGGACAGAGACAGGAGGTCCACCTTCAGCTCATTGACGTCCAGGTTGAGAAAGTTGGCTGCCTGACAGGCGTCGCTGTGGAACCGGATACCCCTCTCCCTAGCCAAAGCGCCGATCTCGGCCACAGGCTCGATGGTGCCTACCTCGTGGTTGGCATACATGATGCTGATGAGGATGGTCTGATCGGTGATGGCCCGCTCCACCTCGGCCGGATCAACCAGACCGTACTGATCTACCGGTACGTACGTGACCTCGAAGTCATGGCGTTTGGCCAACTGCTCACCGGTCTTGCGCACGGCATCGTGTTCGATGGCACTGGTGATGATGTGGTTCCCCCTGCTCCGGGAGGCGAAGGCCACACCCCGAAGGGCCAGGTTGCAACTCTCGGTCCCGGAACCGGTGAATACGATCTCCCGTGGTCTGGCTCCCAGGAGGTCGGCCACCTTCTGGCGTGCGCTCTCCCGCGCCTCCTGTGCGCGCTGTCCCAACTCGTAGATGCTCAAGGGGTTACCGAACTCCCTGGTGAGGTAGGGCATCATCGCCTCCAGAGCCTGGGGATGCAATGGTGTAGTACCGGCGTGGTCCATATAGATTAATCTATCACCGTGTTTCATT